>JAGCCD010000032.1 GCA_017651785.1 Bacteroidales bacterium | reverse complement strand
CTTCTCCGAAACGGCAGCCCAGGTGTGCGAGGGGCAACAGTACGATATGGAGTTCGAAAACCTTCAGACGGTGCCGATGGAGCGCTACTGTATGATGATAGGCCTCAAGACCGCCGTCCTGCTTGCCTGCAGCGCAAAGATGGGCGGACTTCTTGCCGGCGCGCCCGATGCCGGTTGCGAGGCCCTGTACCGCTACGGTTACGAGCTTGGCATGGCTTTCCAGATTGCAGACGACTACCTTGACGCATACGGCACCCAGGAGGTCTTCGGCAAGCCCATCGGGGGCGATATCATAAACGAAAAGAAGAGCTGGCTCACGGTGCGTGCGCTCCAGAAGACTCCCTCGCCGGAAGCGTTCCTGAAGGCATTCGGCCGCAAATGCGACACGCCGGAGGAGAAGCAGGCAAAGATCGACGAAGTAAAATCCCTGTACGATGCCCTGGGCGTGCCCCAGGATGCCCGAGAAGAGATTATCCGCTATTCCGCCCGCGCAATGAAGGCGCTGGAAGGCTTGAGCGTGGATGTGGAACCTCTGCGAGTCTTCGCAGACAAACTAGTAGGAAGGGCCCGCTGATGGAGGCCGTGGTGGTAAAGAACGCCGGCAGCCATTATCTGCTGAGCCCGCTGCCCGTCTGGAACCCCTTCCCGGCGGTTCTGAGGGGCCGTGTGCGCCTTGAGCGTTCCGTCTCCACCAACCCCGTAGCCGTGGGAGACCGCGTGCGCTACGAGCTCGAGACTGCCGGTCTGGCCGGCAGTGACGATAAAGCCGTGATAACCGAGGTCCTTCCGCGCAGCAACTACATAATCCGCCGCAGCACGAACCTGTCCCGCCAGGCTCACGTAATTGCGGCAAATCTGGACAGGGCGGTGATAGTGGTGTCGCTGTATTTCCCCGAGATAAAGCTGCCTTTCCTGGACCGCCTGCTCGTTACCTGCGAAGTGTACGGCGTCCCGGCCGTCATCGTGCTCAACAAGCTTGACCTGTACCGTTCCCTTGCTCAGGAGCAGGTAGACGACTTCTGCCGCATCTACCGCGGCGCCGGCTACAAAGTGCTGGAATGCTCCGCTCTCACGGGCGAGGGAATACCCGAACTGAGGGAACTCTGTTCGCAGGGAACAAGCCTTCTGAGCGGCGAGTCCGGAGTGGGCAAGTCGTCCGTTATCAAGGCGTTGGATCCTTCGCTGGATCCAAAGGTGGGGAGCATAAGCACAGCCCACCTGCAGGGCAGGCATACAACGTCTCTGTACGAGATGTACCCTCTTCAGGGCGGCGGTTTCATTGTGGATACCCCCGGCCTGCGCGGCTTCGGCCTCATAGACCTCGAGAGGGAAGAGATATACAAGTACTTCCCCGAGATGCTCAGGGTGGCGGACCATTGCCGCTTCGTGCCCTGCACTCACACTCACGAACCAGGCTGCGCCGTAAAGCAGGCGCTGGAAGACGGCGGCATTTCCCCGGAGCGCTACAACTCGTACCTGGGTATGCTGGAGGAGGACAAAAAATTCCGATGACGATGAAACTGCTTTTCGCTACAGGCAACCGCGGCAAGCTCCGCGAAGCCAGGGAAATACTTGGAAGCGCCGTTGAGGTGGTGGCTCCCTTCGAGCTGGGCATCCTCGGCGAGCCGGAAGAAACCGGCCTCACGCTGGAAGAGAATTCCATAATTAAGGCGGAGTATTATCACGCCCTCAGCGGCCTTGACTGCTTTGCCGACGACACCGGTCTGGAGGTGGACGCCCTTGGCGGAGCGCCGGGCGTGCATGCGGCCCGCTTTGCGGCCGACATAGCCCGCCGCGACGGCCTCCCCGCCCCGGCCGACCACGACTTCTCTGCCAACATAGACTCCCTCTTGGGCGAGTTGGAGAAGCACCTGGGCGAGCCCCGCACCGCCCGCTTCCGCAGCGTTATCACGCTCATTATCAACGGAGAACGCCACTTCTTCGAGGGCGTACTCCAAGGCCGCATAGCCTACGGGCGCAGCGGCAGCGGCGGCTTCGGCTACGACCCCGTCTTTGTGGCCGACGAGTATCCCGACCGCTCCGTGGCCGAACTCCCCCAGGAAGTGAAAAACGCCATTTCCCACAGGGGCAAATCGCTTCGCGCGCTGGCACAATGGTTGATGGCAAAATGAATCCCGTATGAAACGAATACTCTATATCACCCTTCTGCTTGCGCTCGCAGTTTCCGCAGGCGCGCAGACCAAAAGCTTCAAACTCGGAAAGTGGACAGAAATACACGGCGCCATCCTCAAGGAACTCAACCGTTCCTATGTGGACTCGCTGCCCGTAGACCGCATTGAGCGGGCAGCCGTAGACGCCATGCTCCAGGAGCTTGACCCGTATACCGTCTACATCCCCGAAGAAGAGAACGAAGACCTCCGTATGATGGTAAACAAGACCTACGGAGGCATAGGCGCCGTTATTTACAAGCCCGACCTTCAGGGCAACGTAATAATAAACGAGCCGTACAAGGACTCTCCGGCGCACAGGTCGGGGCTTGCCGCAGGTGACGAGATCATCACCATAGACGGCGAAACCGTAGCCGGCCTTACCAGCCAGCAGTGCAGCGAGAAGATGCGCGGCGTGCCAGGAACAAAGGTGAAGTTCAAGGTAAAGAAAGTACATACTGGCGTTGTGAAGGACATAACCGTCACCCGTCAGACCATCCACTTGCCCGATATCGAATACTACGGTATGATTACGCCCCGCACGGGCTACATCCTTCAGACCGGATTCACCCCCGGAGTAGCCCAGACAATGCGCGAGGCCGTAAAGGACCTGCAGAAGACGGGCAAGCTGGACACCCTGGTGCTTGACCTGCGCGGCAACGGCGGCGGCATCCTGGCAGAGGCCGTGGACATCGTTTCCCTGTTCGTACCCAAAGGTTCTCTTGTGGTAACCGCCAAGGGCCGCGAGGAGGGCAGCTCGTACAGCTACCGTACCTCAAAGGCTCCTCTGGACACAAAGCTTCCCCTTATTGTCCTGGTGGATTCCGGCAGCGCCTCGGCATCTGAAATCGTGTCCGGGGCCCTTCAGGATATGGACCGCGCCATCGTGGCGGGCACGCGCACTTTCGGCAAGGGCCTTGTCCAGAGCATACGCCCCCTGCCGTATGACGGCCAGCTCAAGGTTACCACTGCCAAATACTATACACCCAGCGGCCGCTGCGTCCAGGCCATAGACTACGCCCACAGGGCCGACGACGGTTCGGTGGGGCACATCCCCGACTCGCTCACCCACGAGTTCAAGACCGCCGGCGGCAGGACCGTGCGCGACGGCGGCGGCATAACTCCGGACATAGAAGTGAAGCCTCACGATTACAGCCGCCTCACTTATTCCCTTGTTATGAACGGCGTTGCAGAGCAGTACGCTCTTGAATACGTAAAGGCGCACGAGAGCATTCCCGCCACAGAGGAATTCCGTCTGTCCGACGCCGATTATGAGGACTTTATAACTTTTGCAAAGGGAAAGACCTTCGACTACCGTTCCTCTGCCCGAACCTACTTCGACTTTATGCTCAAGGAAGTTGAGAGAGACGGCCTCACGGACGCCCTCAAGCCTCAGCTTGACGCCCTGGGTGCCGCCCTGGATATGGAGAAGGAGGATTTCCTGCGGCTCAAGAAAGACGAGATCATCCCCTTCATAGAGGAGGAAATAGTAGTCCGCTACTACTTCCAGCCCGACGGCGTAAAGCTCCGCATCCGCTACGACGAGCAGCTCTGGAACGCCCTGCGCAAGGCCTCAGCCTTCTCGTTCGACTAGTGGATTATGGAGCGTAGCGACCAGGGGAGTCTGAGGGGTACGCCCCTCAGTAAAAGGTCATTTCGAGCTGGCAAGCTCGAAATAATGGCTCCCGCGGGTTCTTTCGAGTGCCTGCGTGCGGCCATACAGGGCGGTGCAGACTCCGTGTACTTTGGAGTGGGACGGCTGAACATGCGTTCCCGCAGCGCCGCCAACTTTGCTCCCCAGGACCTTCAGGAGGTGGTGCGAATATGCCACGAGGCGGGGGTGAAAGCCTACCTCACCCTCAATATCATCCTGTACGACAACGACTTGCAGGCAATGCGGGAGGCGATGGACGCCGCCTGCGCCGCCGGAGTGGACGCCGTAATAGCCTCAGACATAGCAGTGCTGGAATATGCCCGTGCAAAGGGTATGGAGCTGCACGCATCTACGCAGCTGAATATCTCTAACGTAGAGGCCCTCCGTTTCTGGTCCCGCTGGGTAGACGTTGCCGTGCTTGCCCGCGAGCTGTCTATGGATCAGGTGCGGCAGATCTCGCAAGACATTGAGTCCGAGGGAATCTGCGGCCCGTCCGGGAAGCCCGTGCGCATAGAGATGTTCGCCCACGGCGCCCTCTGTATGGCCGTGAGCGGCAAGTGTTACCTCAGCCTGCACGCATACGGCGCATCCGCCAACCGCGGCGCCTGCATGCAGGTATGCCGCAGGGGATACGGAGTAACGGACCTGGAGACCGGCTACGAGCTCAACGTAGACAATGAGTACATAATGTCCCCCAAAGACCTTTGCACCGTAGAGTTTATGAATCTGATGGCGGATTGCGGCGTGAGGGTGTTCAAGATAGAGGGCCGGGCCCGCAGCGCTGAGTACGTATACAGGTGTTCCCAGTGCTATCGCAGGGCAGCGGACGCAGTGCAGGCCGGAACGTTCACTCCGGAGCTGGCCGCAGAGCTTAAGGAACAGCTCTCTGAGGTGTTCAACCGAGGCTTCTGGGACGGCTATTACCAGGGCGCCCGCCTTGGCGAGTGGAGCTCGGTTTACGGCTCCCAGGCCACCAGGCGCAAGGTTTACCTGGGGAAAGTGACCAACTGGTTCGACCGTATAAACGTGGCCGAGATACTTGTTGAGGCTGCTCCGCTGCATACCGGAGACGAGCTTATGATAATCGGTCCCACAAGCGGTGTAACCACCCTAACCGTAGACGATATGCGTCTGGAATTCAGCCCGGTGGCAGAGGCTCCCAAAGGCTCCCGCTGCTCGGTTGCCATCCCTCCGCAGGACGGCCGCGAGCACGTCCGCCGCGGCGACAAGGTGTTCCTTTGGGTCAACAGCCCCGACTGTTAGCATTTATTGTAAATTATTAGTAACTTTGGGGCTGCCTTTGAGGCAACCAGATTGCAATAACAGTTTTAATCATGTCGGATAGAAAGTTTTCCGTAAAGTATTGTGTGCTACTGCCTTTGGTGCTCATAGTCACGATACTGCTCTGGGCCCTTCCCACCAGCGTTTTCGGTATCGAGGGCCTTACTCCCGTTCAGCAGAGGATGATTGCCATCTTCGTATTCGCAGCCCTTATGTGGATGTTCGAGATCATCCCCAACTGGACCACATCGCTGCTGGTCATTGTTGTAATGCTGCTGAGCGTCTCAAACAAGGGCCTCAAGTTATTCTGCCACACAGACGCAGGCACCCTGGTAGACTACAAGAGCATTATGGCCTCCTTCGCGGATCCCGTGGTGATGCTCTTCCTGGGCGGCTTCGTGCTGGCAATAATCGCCTCCAAGTACGGTATGGACGCCGTGATAGCCAAGGGTCTCCTTGGAATATTCGGCAAAAAGCCCAAGATGGTGCTCCTGGGATTCCTCATCATCATCGCCGTGTTCTCCATGTTTATGAGCAACACCGCCACCGCTGCAATGATGCTCGCGTTCCTGGCCCCCGTGCTCAAAACCCTCCCGGAGAACGAGACCGGCAAGGTGGGACTCGCCCTGTCTATCCCGGTTGCGGCCAATCTCGGCGGTATCGGCACCCCCATCGGCACGCCCCCCAACGCCATTGCCATAGGCGCGCTTGAGAATGCGGGCTACCAGATAGGCTTCGCCACCTGGATGAGCCGTATGGTGCCCTATGTGGTGGTTATGATACTCATCGCGTGGGTGCTCCTGCAGCTGTTCTTCCCCTTCAAGTCAGACAAGATCGAGCTCAAGATAGAGACCAAGTCCCACAAGTGGAACTGGAAAGACTACGTGGCCTGGATCACCTTCTTCGTGACCATCCTCCTCTGGGTAACCGAGAGCCTCACCGGAATCAATTCCAACATAGTGGCCCTTATCCCTCTGGCAGTCTATACCTGCACCGGTGTGTTCGGCAAAGAAGACATCAAGGAGATCAACTGGAGCGTGCTCTGGCTCGTCGCAGGCGGCTTCGCCCTTGGTACCGGACTCAACAAGACCGGCCTTGCGGCAACGCTCATCAACGCCATCCCGTTCAGCAGTATGAACGTGGTGCTGGTGCTCATCATCGCCGGCCTGGTGTGCTATTTCCTGTCCAACTTCATCTCCAACAGCGCCACCGCGGCGCTGCTGGTCCCTATTCATGTGGTGGTAGGAACGGCGATGGCAGACCCTTCTGCGGCCAACAACGCCCAGTTCATGGCTCTCGGCGGTATGTATTCAATGATTCCTTTCATTGCAATGTGCGCCTCCATCGCAATGCTGTTCCCCATCTCCACGCCTCCTAACGCCATCGCTTCCTCCACCGGCCTGGTGCAGACCTCGCAGATGGCGAAGATCGGCATCATCATAGGCGTAATCGGCTTCGTGCTGGGTTATTTCCTCCTCACTACGTTATTCCCTTTCCCTACAGCATAATATGAAGAAACTGTTCACTGCAGCCGCAATGCTGCTGCTCGCCGCCTCCGTGCTCAGCGCACAGGACAACAAGCCCCAGTTCAAGGTATACGGATTCCTCCGTAACTACTTCACATACGACTCCCGCAACAGCACCGCCGGCACCGAAGACTTCTATTACTGGATGCCCAAAGACCAGAAGATGGTTAACGGTACCGATGTGAACGAGGTGTCCACCTTCCGTTTCGCGGCCCTCACCTCCCGCCTTGGCGTAGACCTCAGCGGCCTTGAGTACGACGGCTACAAGGTGGGCGGCAAGTTCGAGGCAGACTTCTACAGCGGAGTTTCCGGCAATACGGGTACCGCGCAGCTGCGCCTCCGCCAGGCTTTCATAACTGTGGGCAAAGACAACCGCAGCTGGAAGATAGGCCAGGCCTGGCACCCTATGGCCGCCGACCTGCCCGACATCTTCTCCCTCGAGAGCGGCGCCCCCTTCGGCCCCTTCAGCCGTACCCCCCTGGTACAGTTCGACCTCAAGATGGGTAACGTTGTTTCTTTTACCGCCGCTGCAATATGGCAGATGCAGTTCTGCTCAACCGGCCCCGAGGGCGTAAGCGCCAACTACATAAAGTACGGCTGCACTCCCGAGGTATACGCCGGCTTCAACTTCAAGTCCGGCAAGAACACCGTAAAGATTGGCGGCGACGTGCTGAGCATCAAGCCCCGCCAGGTCAATGCGAACGGCCTGGCAAAAGACCGCATCACCACCTGGAACGTATTCCTGTACGGAGCCAGCTCCATCGGCGCACTCGACCTCAAAACCAAGCTCACCTACGCCAACGACGGCTCGCACTTCAATATGATAGGCGGCTACGGCGTATATGCCATAGACGAGAAGTCCGACAGCTGGGACCTGGTGGCAACCCGCAACGCATCCGGCTGGGCAACCCTTTCGTACAAGAAGGGCAAGCTTGTCCCATCCCTGCTCCTTGGTTATTCCAAGAACCTCGGCACCCCGTACGATGTCTTTGGAGACAAAGACGCTTCCGGCGCCTATATGTACCGCTGGGCCAAGAACAGCGCCGAGTCCATCGACTACATCTTCCGCGTTCAGCCCGAGGTCATCTACAACCTGGGCAAGCTCCAGTTCGGCCTTGAGTATATGCTCACCGGCGTGAACTACGGAGACAAGGGCCCCAACATCTGCGCTTCCGGCAATCTCCATATGGTGATGAACCACCGTGTGCAGATGATGGTCAAGTTGAATTTCTAAATGGTTCCGTTTCTAAGGCAAGTAGCAAGACACTATAACCGGGAGGACCTCAGCAG
>JAGCCD010000031.1 GCA_017651785.1 Bacteroidales bacterium | reverse complement strand
GGCTCCGTTACCAAAGTAGAAGCTGTGGCCGTTGCTGGAGCCGTATGCCTGGCGCCAGAGCTCGTGCTCAAGGTCTGCGTCGGAACCGGAAAGGCCCCATGAAGCGGAAGCCTTGACGTAAGGCGCCTCTGAAATGACCGCGCCCACGCTGACGGCGGGATACAGGTTGAAGCGCTTGCCGGGAGCCAGGGTGATGGCTGCCATGTCGCCTTCTGCCCGGCCGGAATAGCCGTTGGGCTGGGCTCCGTTGCCGAAGTAGAAACTGTGGCCGTTACTGGAACCGTAAGCCTGGCGCCAGAGCTCGTGCTCAAGGTCTGCGTCGGAACCGGAAAGGCCCCATGAAGCGGAAGCCTTGACGTAAGGCGCCTCCGAAATGACCGCACCCACGCTGACGGCGGGATACAGGTTGAAGCGCTTTCCGGGGGCCAGGTAAGATGAGCCGGAATAATTGATGACCGCGTCTGCGAACACCCGCTCCTTCCAGTTGTAGCTGGCGGTTGCGAATACTTCCTGGGTCTTGGAAGATGCGTTACGCTCGTTCTCTGTCCAGGAACGCTGGCGGTATCCAAGGTGGGTCTCGATGTGGTTGTCTCCGAAACTGCGGACGTAGTTGATGCGTCCCAGGAGCTCGAACTTCATCTGCAGGCTGCTGAACCAGTGGTCGTAGTCCATGGTCTTGGAGTTGGTGCCGTAGTACTTCTGGGCGCCGTCCACGAGCTCGGAATACATGAATTCCTTCTGGGCCACCTCGGTGAGCTTGCCTATGTAGTCGAATGCTACGGAGGCGTTGGCGGAAAGGCCCTTCACCACCGAGTCAAGGTCCTGGCGGACGTCCATGTTGGCGAGCACCTTGGTGTTTGAATACTGGTGCTGGCCGGACTCCTGGAACTGGGCAACGGGGTTGTTGGCTCCGTAGATGCTGGATCCGCCGTATGTGCCGTCCCTCTGGACGATGGGGAATGCGGCAGAAGGAATCCTGTAGAGAAGTTTCTCTATGGTGTTGCTGCTGCGCATTATGTACGGCTTGTTCATCTCCGACAGGCGGGCCATCACGCCAACCTTCATTGCTGTGGACTCGGTGATGTTAACGTCTACGTTGGCCCTGATTCCCAGACGGTTGTCGTATACGTGTCCGTTGTAGCGGTTGTCTGAGGAAGGGTTCACGAACATGGCGTTGTCCTTGAGGTAGTCCACGGAAGTGAAGTAGCGGAAGTTGCGGTTGCCTCCGGAGAATGTGAACTCTGCGCGGTGGTTGTCTCCGTGGTCGCGGTAGATCTCGTTCCACCAGTCCACGTTGGGATATGCATACACGTCGGCGGGAGCGGAGCCCTGACGGTATAAGTAGAACGCATTGAGGTCTTCGCTTGAATAACGGGGGCTGAGGCCGTCCAGTTCACGCGCCTGGTTCATATAGTATGCATAGGTGTATGCATCGGAGAACTGAGGGTTGCGGAAAGGCGTTGCAAAGCCGTACTGATATTTTGCAGATACGTGCAGGGGGGCGTCCTTGCCTCGCTTGGTGGTGATCATCACCACGCCGTTGGCACCCTTTACGCCGTAGATGGCGCTTGCGACAGCGTCCTTGAGCACGGTGATGGATTCAATCTCCACACCGGTAAGGTCGTTGAGCTCGCGCGCGAAGCCGTCCACCAGGATGAGCGGGCTGTGCCCGTGCAGGCGGAGCTTTGACTGGTTTTCCTCGCTGCGGCCCGCTCCCTGCTTTACAAGCAGTCCGGAAAACTGGCCGTAGAGAGCTTTTGCGATGTCCACTTCCGGGCTCTTTTCAAACACGGAGCCGTCCATGGAGGCCTTTGTGGCTGCCTGCACGTGGAAAGGGTTGCCGAGGCAGATTGAATCCAACTGGCTCACAGCCTTTTCCTCCTGGGCGGCCGCGGTGGCGCAGACCATCAGAAGCGGAAGTATGATATATGTAGCTAATCTTTTCATCTTCGGGCAATTTTATTAGTTCCAACCCGGATTCTGAGTCATTCCGTACCCCTTGTTGATCTCAATGGCGGGGATGGGAGCGAGATACCACTTGGTGTCCCAGGTGTTGTACCATACCCTGGGAGGGTAGGCGTCCTTTACGACGAACGTGAACGAAGTGGCGTTCTTCTGCTTGTTGCCGGTTACATCCAGAGCCTTGAGCTTGGTGGTGAAGGCGGAAGTGAGCCCCCAGCGCACCATATCGAACCAGCGCACTTCCTCGAAGCCGAATTCAAGCTCGCGTTCGAGTATGAGGGCGTTACGGAACTGCTCCTTGTTCATCCCTTCCGCCACGCCGGGAAGTCCCACGCGCTCGCGGACGGAGTTGAGCCACTGGTATGCCTTGTCTGAAGGACCGCCGTCGGCCTCGTTATAGGCCTCGGCAGCGTTGAGAAGCACCTCTGCAAGGCGCATCAGGCACCAGTGGGGAGGTATGTTGCGGTCGGCATCTGTCTGATAAATGAACTTCATCTGCAGGAAGCCTGTGCCGCCGTCCTGGAAGTTGGGGCTCTTGGCGTTGGTGTAAGTGGCGCCCACCACACCGTTCTTCCAGAGATCTCCGGGAACGCAGAGTGTCTCGTACAGACGGGGGTCGCGGGTCTCCATAAACAGGGCGTTGTCTACCTTCAGGTCTCCGTTGGGATCGGCCATAAAGAAAGGATTGCGTTCTGCACCCTGAGCGGAAGGCCTGCTCCAGTCGAAGTCCTCGGGGAACGGGGTGCCGTCTGCGTAGGGGAACTTGTTCACGTAGTTGAGCGTTCCGCCGCAGCCGAAGTCGTCCTGCAGGTCCATATTGCTGTTGTGGTAGCTGGTGCTGTTGCTCTTGCGCACGGAGATTATGGTCTCTGTGGTACCGCGGTCGCGATAGGACTTGCGGAAAGCGAGACGGTAGTCGGCGGGGAGGGTAATGGTTTCTCCGCTAACCGCGTCAACACCCGTGGGAGTTGCCTGGACCAGCGCATAGAAGCCGCCTGCGTTCCATTCGGTCATAAACTCGTCGGCCGCTCTCTTTGCGGCGTCCCAGAGTCCCTTGTCGTATTTCTCGCCGTAGCGGACGTATTTGCCCATGCTCTCCCAGTCTGCGGCAGAGCTGTGCCAGGGCGTATCTGAGTTGAACGTAGGAGACGCGGCGAAGCAGAGTATGCGGAGCTTCAGACCAAGCGCTGCGGCTTTGGTGAGGCGTCCGTCCTCTGATCCGGTAACGTACCAGGGGAGATCCTTGGCGGCCTCGTCGCAGAGTCCTACGATGTAATCCACGGTCTCCTTGAAGGTTGCGCGGGGATAGACCATCTCCTCGTCTGTGCGGATTGCGTGGTCTATGATGGGTACGCCGCCAAGATAGCGCACCATGTTGGCGTATGCTATGGCGATGCACATCTTTGCCTCAGCCTTCTTGCGCGCAAGCTGTACGGGGTCTGCGTCGGGGATGTTGTCCGCATTCTCGAGGAAGAGCCAGCCGTAGCGTATTGCGGTGTAGTCTTTCTCGCTGCCGAAGCGGTAAGTCTCGCCGCCTGCGGCGTCACCGGAAATGTTGGGACCGAGCGCGCCAGTATAATAAAGGTCGTTGGGGCCGTCTCCCTCGGTGTGCTTGTTGGATACGAAGTGGTCCGTGATGGACTCTACGATATCCTTGCCCATCTTTGAGTCGAAGTCGGAGATGAGACCGTAGGGGAGATAATAATATGCCGAAGCAAGAACCTTGTCTGCGTCCTTGAGTGTTGCGAACAGGGTGTCCAGGGTGGCGCCGGAAGACTCCGGAGCCTTGCTCAGGCCCTCGTCGCCGAGTTTGAGGCTCTCACAAGCGGCCATGCCGGCTACCAGCGCGGCAACGGTCAGTATTTCAAATAATCTTTTCATTGTGAGCCTGTATTAGAAGTTGATGTTGAGGGCCAGGTTGTAGGTCTTCACGAGCGGATAGGTACCATCGGAGTCGCTGGACTTGGCTTCAGGATCCTGCAGGGTCATCCTGGAGAAGGTGAGCAGGTTGTAGCCGGTGAACATTATGCCCACGCTGCCTATGCCGAGCTTGTCGAAGAACTTGTTGCGGGAGAAGGTGTAGCCGAAGCTGGCACTCTTAAGACGGAGGTAGCTGGCATCGACGACCCACAGGGTGGAGTCCTCGGAGTTCCAGGGGTAGTTGGTCTTTGTGAAACGGGGCAGTGTGCCGTCTTCACGTCCGGGAGCCCAGGGGTTGTCGTTGTCTATCCAGCTGTTCTCCGCGAACATCTGCAGGAGTCCGCGGTGGCCGGAGTTGGTGAACGGGATACGGTAGTCGGCGTTCCATACGCGGTTTACATTGGTCGCCGCTATCCAGTTGAGCTGCAGGTTGAAGCCTTTCCAACCGAACTTCCAGTTAGAACCGAACACGTACTCGGGACGGTCGGGGAAACCGGTGTACATCTTGTCGCGGCCGTCCACTATTCCGTCGGGCATGGGGTTGCCGTTCTCGTCGAGCTTGCCGCCAATGTCAGCGTACATGCAGTCACCGGGATAAACGGTGGTTGAAGGCTGGGGCAGGTCGGGATTCAGGCGCTGCACGCCGTTCTCGTCGGTGTAGAAGTCGGACTTCTGGTACAGGCGCACGAACTGATACAGAAGGTGGCGCTGGGTAGAGCCGCCTGTCTGGTTCTGGTAAGGCATCTCTGCGGGAACCTCGTCCATGTTGATGATCTTGTTGCGGGCGAAGGTTACGTTTGCGTTGATGTCGTAGGTGAAGTCGCCCTTATGGTCTCTCCAGCCGATTTCCATCTCATAACCGCGGTTGTCAACCACGCCGATGTTCATGTTCTGGGGAGTGAAGGCGATAAGGCCGGGGAGTGAATTCGGCTTTACGAGGATGCCGGTGCGGTGCTCGTAGAACACGTCTCCGCTGAAGTGGAGCCTCTTGCGGAGGACTTCGAAGTCGATACCCACATTATACTTGTCCGCGGTTTCCCAGGTGACACCCTCGTTGCCGGGCTTGCCCATCTCGTAGCGGGGAACGCCACCGGTGCCGGAAGGACCGAAGTAGTAAGTGCCGGATTCGCTCCACACGCCCTGCATGTACATGAAGCGGGCGGAGGTGCCGAGGTCGCTACCGACCTTACCGGCTGATGCGCGGAGTTTGAGATAGTCGATCCAGCCTGCCTTCTTTACCCAGGGTTCTTCGGACACAACCCAACCGAGAGAGATTGAAGGGAAGAAACCGTAACGGGTCTTGCCGGGGGCGAAATTCTCCGAGCCGTTGTAACCGGCACTCAGGTCGATGAGGTATTTGTCTTTGAATCCGTAAGTTACACGGCCTACGAAGCCAACGTATCCGCGGGGCAGATAAACGTACTGGCTGGGATAGTAGTCGCGGCTCTGGTTGTAAAGGAGCAGAGCGCTTACTGCGTGCTTGCCGGCGAACCTGCGGCTGTAGTCGATACGGCCTTCCAGGTACCAGGACTTGTCGTCGTCCGAAGATTCGCTGTAGCTCAGGGGAGCCTCGCTGCCGGAAATGTCGATCACGTAGGTCTTGTCGAAGTCGGGATCGCTCATGCTCAGGCCGGAATCGTCGGCCCAGGAGGCGTATTCAAACGTATAGTGAAGGCCGCTGCCGCCGGTGTGCTTCTTGGTGATCTGCATCGAGGTGTCGTAGCTTCCCTTTACGCCCACGCTCAGGCCTTCGGTTATGAAGTCCAGCCTCTGGGTAAGGTTGATGTCCATTCCCAGGGTGGTCTTGTACTTGTTGGTGTAGCCCGTCCAGTAGTAGTATTCCCAGCCGTTCCACTTGGTAAGACCGGAAGGAAGCGCGCTGGTAGATACGCTGGTGAAAGGCATTCCGGGCAGCACGCCGGGGCTTCCGGTGGGGTGGGCCCAAAGCATTGTGAGGGTCCAGATGTTGTCCCTGTCCGTGTAGGGCTCCTGGGTGTCGCCTATCACGCCGCTGATGTTGAACTTCATGTCCGTGCTCTCCGTGAGTTTGAAGTCCAGGTTGGCGCGGTAGTTATAACGGTTGTAAGCGTAGTTGTTGTCGTACGTAACACCTGGAATCTGCTTGAGCAGACCGTTCTGGTACATGAAGCCCATGGAAACGAAGTAGCGCACCTTGTCCGAACCGCCGGAGATGTTGACGTTGTTCTTGGTCTGAAGGAAGGCCTTGCGGAACATTTCCTCATTCCAGTTGGTGTTTGTGAACATTATGGGGTCGGAGTTCGTGCGGTAGGCCTCAAGCGCCTCGGGAGTGAAGTAAAGGCTCTTGTCTTCCTTGCCGTCGTTCCACTGGTATACGTTGTAGTAGCGCGCAAAGTCGTAACCGGAGCTCTGCTTGATGTAGGACATCGGCATCTGCAGACCGGTGATGGAGCTTGCGGAAATCTTGGGCTTGCCGGCATCGCCGCGCTTGGTGGTGACGATGATTACGCCGTTAGCGCCTCGCACACCGAACACCGCGGTTGAAGCGGCGTCCTTGAGGATGGACAGGCTCTCGATTTCGTTGGGGTCTACAGTGTTGAGGGGACGCTCGACGCCGTCTACCAGAATGAGGGGAGAAGAGGCGCTTTCGCTCAGGGAGCTGGCTCCTCGGATGTAGATCTTTGCATAGTCTTCACCCGGCTGACCTGTCTCCTGGATAGTGGAAACACCGGGCATCTGACCTGCGAGAACGTTGGTGACATCGGCTACAGGCGCCTTAACGAGGGCCTTTGAGTCGATGGTAGTAAGAGCGCCGGTAACCGTGGCCTTGGTCTGGGTGCCATAGGCCACCACAACGGTGGCTTCTATGGACTCGGAGTCCTCGTCGAGGACAATGACCATTTCGCCCCTGGCTGCGTTCACCTCCTTGGTGACGTAGCCAAGGGACGATACCTCGAGTACCGTACCCTCGCCCGGAACGGCCAGGGAGAACTCTCCGTCCATTCCGGTTGCAACTCCGGTGCTGGTGCCCTTTATGGTAACGCCTGCACCGATGACCGGCAGCGACTGATTGTCTATGACCTTACCCTTTACCGTAAAGCCGCGCGACTGTGCGTACGCGCCGGCGCTTCCGGCTCCGAGAAGGAGACAAAACAGTGCAGCCAGTCTTAGACAGTTGACTACGATAGGTTTCATCGATTAAAGAGTGGTTATTATTGGTTGTTTATTGGTTGAAGTCAGAGTACGCTCTCTTTGCCGTAAACGGCGTTTACGAGAGCCTTCAGAAGGTCCTTGTTCGTGGTGTCGTAGCGGTATTCCCAGAACATGGCGCCAAGTATCTTCTTGTCTTTCACATACTTGCCCTTTTCTGTCATGGACTCGGGGTCGTCGTAGGAAAGTACGTTCTTGCCGGAATCGTCCACCAGATATGGCACTTTGGAGGTGGACTCCCAGCGGCGCGTGACGGGCCTGGCGAGCGCTTTGCCCTTGTAGAGCCCCTTCTCCAGTATGTCGGGAATCTCGTAGTATTTTACCGAGTATTCGAATATCTTGGTGGCTGCAGTGGGATTCTTCTCGGCCTTGCCGTAGAAGGGGATGCCCATTACCTGACGGTTGAGTGGCACGCCGCCTTTCTTGTGAAGCTCTATGCTTTCGTCGCAGCTGCGCTGGTCGAAGGTGGAACTGCGGTAAAGAGGAGAATTGTGGCCCTTGGGAGCGGCGCCCATGTCGTAGGTCATCACGTTCACATAGTCCAGATACTTCATGGCGGTGGCCCAGTCTACGTATTTGGCGCTGGACGACGATGCGAAGGATATGATCTTGCCTGTGCCCAGGGAGTCACGGAGCTGCTTGAGGACTATGTTGAAGTTCTTGGTGTCTGAAGGGTCGCAGCCGGTCTCGTTGTCCGCGCTCTGTGTGGGATACTCCCAGTCTATGTCTACACCGTCAAGCTGATGCTGGTCAAGCAGGGTCTTTACGGAATGGCAGAACTCTGCGCGCTTGCCGGCGTCCCGCGCCATCATCGAGAAGCCGTCGGCGTGAGCGCCCCAGCCGCCTATCATCAGCTGCACCTTGAGCCTGGGGTTCTTCTCCTTGAGCGCGATTACTTTCTTTATGGGAACCTGCTTGGACTCCGTGATAACTATGCCGCCGTCTCCGGTCTTGGGGTTCTTGAACCTGCCGTGGGCGTAGTTGATGTGTGTGACAAGGGTGGGATCCGGCACCCTCTCGTTATACTCGGTATAATATGCCAGGATGATGGGCGTCTGGCCTATGTCCGTGCACAGGGTTCCACCTGTGGTTGTCTGTTCGCCTTCGTCGCCTTCCTCGCCAGGCTGGTCCTCGGGGGCCGCCGTCTTCTTTTCCGGCGGAGGGGGGACGTCTACCGACGGTTTGCCGCAGGAATATGCCGCGAAGAGTGCGGAGGCAAGAGCCGCCATAATGAATAACTTCTTAATCATAAGTGGTATACTTTAATATTTTTCCATTCAGAGTCGCCCGCCTTGCGTATGGAAATGTCTGATTTGTTACGCAAGGGGTTCCAGCCGCCCTTTATATTGAAAATGTATAGCATACGGAAGCTGTGCCAGCCCTTCTCAAGGGCAAGTTCGGCATCCTGGCTGGAGTAGCGTTTGACTGGCGCGGATGAATTGTCTATCAGTTTGATGTCGTCTATCCAGACTTCGTCGCAGTCTGAGCTGAAGCGGTATACGGCTGTGTCTGACACCTTGAAACTGCCCTCGGCCCAGGCGGCGAAGAAGCGGGTTGAGTCCGGAAGGTTGCGGTCGTAGGGCTCAAGGGAAACGATGTCCCTCAGGCGTTCTACCTGAATCTCCTTCCATTCTGCGTCCCCGAAGTCTGCGCTGGACAGGAAGCGGCCGTCTGCCCGGCGGACCTTCATGGGCTCGGGCTCGCTTGCGGGGAGCGGCGCCATCTTCCTGATGTTGATGGTGCGTATTGGGCTCAGCTTGCCGTAAGCGGTGAGCGTGGCAATCTTAAGGGTTGCGTCTTCTGTGAATTCCATCGGCCACATATAGCGGCGGCTCCTGGGAGTGGGGTCTGATCCGTCGAGCGTCCAGACCATTTCCTCAAGGCGCGTGGTGCAGAAGGGCACTACGCATTTGTCTATGAATACCAGGTTGTTGCAGGACCCTCCGGGTTGCTCGGGCAGGGGGATGTGATAGGGGATGCCCATCTCGTCCAGGGTCTGGCAGGCAGCATCAACCCTGCGGCAGAAGTCACTGAAGTCTTTGCCGTCGGGGCTGCTCCATGCTATTTCTGCCAGCGCGAAGGCACGGGGGAAGAGCATATAGTACCTCTGCCAGGGCTCGTACATATACTCCGACCAGTTGTTGCACTGGACGCCTATCACGTGGTGCGCTTTGCCGGCGGCCTTGAGTTCCGCGGGAACGGGGTCGTAGTTGTATACTTTCTCAAGGGTGGTGTAGTTGCCTATGGTAGAAGGCTCAATCTTGCTGTCTCCCTGGAAGGCGTCGAAGTACATGCCTTCGCTGCTGGGAGTCATTATAACATCGTGCCCTGCGGCTGCGGCTTTCTTGCCTCCGGACTCGCCCCGCCAGCTCATAACCGTTGCCTGGGGCGAAAGGCCTCCTTCAAGGATCTCGTCCCAGCCTATGAGCTTGCGGCCGTACTTTGCCAGGATGCCCTCCATACGATGGACTGCATAGCTCTGCAGCTTTTCTACGGCAGTGCCGCGGTCGTCGGCAACAATGGTCTCGTTCTCTATTCGTTGCTGGCAGAGGGGGCATTTTTCCCAGCGGTCTTTGCGGCATTCGTCACCGCCGATGTGGATGTACTGGGAGGGGAAGAGCTCCACCACCTCTTTAATTACGTCTTCAAGGAACTCGAAGGTGCTCTCCTTGCCGGGGCAAAGGGAGATATTGGGGGTGCCCCAGGTGTAGAAGGTCTTTACCTCCTCTCCGGTGCAGCTGAGCCAGGGATACGCCCTGATGGCGGAAATTGCGTGTCCGGGCATCTCTATCTCCGGGACAACGGTGACAAAGCGCTCTGCGGCATATGCCACCACTTCCTTTATCTCTTCCTGAGTATAGTAGCCGCCGTATACGGTACCGTCGAACTCGGTGCGCCAGGCGCTTATCTCCTGCAGGCGGGGATACTTCTTGATCTCTATGCGCCAGCCCTGGTCGTCCGTAAGGTGCCAGTGCATCACGTTCACCTTATAGCGGCTCATTATGTCTATCTGCTTCTTGACGTCCTCTATGCTCATGAAGTGGCGGCACGGGTCTACGTGGAAGCCTCTCCAGGCAAAGCGGGGGGCGTCCTGAATCTCCACGAAGGGGATTTTGCCGCCCGGCTGGATGAGCTGACCCAGGGTCTGACGGGCGTAGAAGAGGCCGGCCTCGTCGGAGGCAACCGCCTTTACGCCTTTGTCGCTGACGGACAGGGTATAGCCCTCCGGGGCTATGCCTGAGGCCGGATTGACGGTGAACTCCATTCGTCCGCCAGATTTTGTGAGGTCAAAGAAGCCGTCTCCCACCTGCACGGATGCGGGCTTGGGAATTACGTTTATTGCGGCTGCGACAAGCAGGGAAAACATCAGTTTCATTTAAGGAGCTTGCTGATTATCTGACCGATTTCCGAGTTGTCGTGCACACCTGCGAACGCTTCTGCGCCGGGGCCGAAGGCAAAAACGGGAACCAGTATGCCGTTGTGGCCGGTTGTGGAGAAGTTCACCTTCACGGTCTGGTCTTCCAGGCTGCCCTTAAGCAGGGTGAGACCTCCGGTGGCGTGGTCTGCGGTTACCACCACGAGCGTGTGGCCGTCCTTGGCGGCGAACTCAAGCACCTCGCCGAGGATGCGGTCGAACTCGAGGAGTTCCTCGCACATGTTGCCCACTTTCTTGCGATGGCCCCAGTCGTCTATCTGGGAGCCCTCTATCATAAGGAAGAAGCCTTTCTTGTTAGGCAGCATCTGAAGTGCCTTGCGGGTGCTTTCTACCAGCACCGGGCCTCTTTCAGTCACGCCCTTGAGGTCGTACTCGTCGAACAGACCGAGGAATTTGTCGCCCTGCGCGCCTGCAATGTCCTCAAGCTTATCTACATATGTGTAGCCCTTGGCCTTCATTTCCTCTATGAGGTTGCGGCCGTCGGAACGCTGGTCCCAGAAATGGGTGCCGCCGCCGGAGATGAAGTCTACGCCGCTGTCTATGTACTGGGCGGCGATGAATTCCTCTTCTTTACGGGACGCGGAATGGCAGGCATAGTCTGCCGGAGTGGCGTCGTTTATGCGACAGGTGACGGTGATGCCGGTCTTCTTGCCAAGGGCCTGGGCCTTCTTGAGCACGGACTCGATGGGGTTGCCGTCGGGATCCAGTCCTATGTAGCCGTATTTTGTCTTGACTCCGGTAGAGAGGGCGTTGCCGCCGGCGCAGGAGTCTGTGATGAGCTTGTCCGTAGCGTAAGTGCGGGATGCGCCGAAGTAGGGCATTGCGTCCATATTGAGTCCGCCGCCGTTGACCACCCAGGCGCAGCTTATCTGCTCGAAGCCCATTCCGTCACCTATCATCATGATGACGTTCTTGACCTTCTTGCCCTTGGGCTGCTTGACCGCCACGGGGGCGTATGAGTCTGTGCCGGTGTACTCGTCGTCTTTGCTGAAATTGTATGTGGCGAAGCGGGAGCGGTTGCGGTCCAGCGAATCGGGGGAGGCGGTGGACAGGGTGGCGTTCCAGCCGTCCAGCGAGATGGTGGCGGGCGCCGAGCCCTCGGGGATGCGGCAGGTGATTCTCTTGACCTCACCGGGGGTGAGGCTCACGAAGTTGTCTGACCACAGGACGGAAGGGATGAGCTGCCCTGAGGCGTCCTTTGCCTTGAGTATGTTCTGATATGCGATGACGGGGGAGTCGTTGAACAGGGTGACCTTATAGCCTCCGTCCACAGCCTCTGACTTCATATGTATTGCAGTCTTGGGCAGGTTGCTTACGAACGACAGGTCTGAGTACTTGGTAATGGGGGACATATACCAGTTGCTCTTCTTCCAGTCGTACTCATTGCGCTCGGCGGGCACGCAGTAGAAGTTGTCTGCTATGAGCTTGCCGTTGGAGTCCCTGAGTTCCAGCGCTATGAAGCAAGGGCCTTCTACGTCGTGGAAGGCCACTTTGGGCTCGCGGGGGTTGAAGGTGATGTATTTGTCGCGTACCTTGATGAGCTTGGAATCGGGCCCGTAGATGCGCATGATTGCCTTGAGCTCCTGCTTGGGAGCCGAGTCGTTCACAGCCCATACGCAGTTGTCTCCGTAGTTGAATATGAGCTGAAGGGGTGCGCAGGCCTTCTTGGTGCCGAAATAGCCGGCGGTGGGGACCATATACCAGTCGTACAGCTGCCAGTACATGCTGGGCCAGGCCGAGTTGAGCATCCACTGGACTATGCCGGTGGCGTTGGGAACGTTGCAGCGGAAGGCCTCGAACATAGCGCGGGTGCCGTCAAAGTCGAGGGCGTGGGCTTTCTTTACGAAGTCTTCGAATCCCTTGGGCTCGCCGTACAGGCCCGCGGCGACTTCCATTGCCACCCTTGTGGAATTCATATCTGTAGTGGAGGCGGTGCAGTGGAGGTCCCAGTTGCGGTCAGTGGGCCAGAGGTGGTCTTCTCCCACCATACGCCTGACGGATTCTGCCTGAGGGATGTTGAAGCCGATGCCGGTTTCTGTATTGAAGCCGTAGGCGCCGCCCATCTTTCTGTCAAGATACCAGTATTCGGGACCCACGTAATCGTACGGGCCTTCCATCTTTACGCCGGAAGGGCCGCCGTACTTGCTGGTGAGGCCCTTTGCCGAGCAGACATAGGGACGATACTCAAGCTTCTCGTACAGAGCCATATAGCGCTCCTCGAGCCTGGGGTTGGGGATCTGGTCTGAGCCGGTGAGCCAGGCGCTCACGGAAGGGTGGTTGCGAAGGCGGATGAGCTGGTCGTGGAAGTAACGCACGGCAAGGTCTTCAGTCTCCGGAGTGTTAATGCAGCCGTAGTGGCCGATCTCCGGCAGGCCGCAGTAGCCTTTCCATTCCCACTGGCAGCTCCATCCCACGATGGCCAGGAGGCCGAGCTCGTCGCAAAGGTCGTAGATGGTGTCGTCTTTGCCCCAGATATTCTCGAACCTGATGCTGTTGAGACCCATGTCACGCACGAACTCTGCCTGGGCGCGGAGGCTTGCGTGAGTGTCCTGCTGGAAGATGTCGTCCGACCAGCCGGCGGATTTGATGAGGACGGGCTTGCCGTTCAGGTAGAACTGCCTGTGGCCGTTGGCGTCTACCTCGCTGGTGATGCTGCGTATGCCGAACGTGACGTCTTTTGAGTGTGACACTGCTCCGTTGTTCTGGAAGCAGGCGGAGAGATGGTAGAGCTCGGGCTTGCCGAAGTCGTGGCTCCACCAGATGCGGGGATTCTGAACGTCCTGAGTGACAGTTACTTCTTTGGTTTCTCCGGCGGCAAGCGAAACGCTTTCGCTGAAGGAACCTCCCTCGTAAGTGCCTTTAAGGCTGCCCTGAACGGGTGCGCCGCTCCGGTTGATCAATGTGGCGGTAATGCGTAAAGCCGCCCGCGACAGGTCGGCGGGATTCACCTCTGGTTTCACAAACACGTCTGCCACCTGCACGTCGGGCGTGGAAACCAACTCAACCTCTCTAAGGATCCCCATGCTTTCATCGACCGGCCGGGGATTCCAGTCGACATAGCCAGTATTGAGGTCTCCCGGCTGGGCGCGACGCACCTTGACTGTCAGGACATTGTTTTTCTTTGCTATCTTGGTGATGTCGAATTCCCGGACTATGAAAAGGCCGTAGGTGGTGTCTGCGGTGGCGAGAACGGTGCCGTTGAGGCTTATGTCTGCCCTGTAGCCTATTCCGTTGAACCGCAGGACGTGCCTGAGGCCGGACTTTGCCTGGAACTTTGCGGTGAAGATCCAGGGGGAATCGAACTGAGTCTTGTCTATGGAGAAGTAGCGGTCCTGCTCCAGGGGGTTGACGCCGAAGGCGCCGGCCTCGTTGAGGGCGCCCGCCACGGTGCAGGGGACCTTTACGTCATAGGATACCTTGGACCCCTCTTTCTGCATGGTCCAATCTGTGATATTGCCGGCAGTTGCGAAGGATACTGCTGCCAGTACGGCTGTAAGAGACAGGATAAAACGTTTCATTTTTCTTGGGTTTATAAAAGTGAAGCGCCCAGCATAGGTATGTCTTCCCCGGGCAATACGTGTATCTGGAGACGTTCTAGAACGTGTGGATAGATGTAGTTCTCCAGCAGGGTTTTCTGCATGGAATCGCGGAACCAGGGCTCCGTGTTGGCTATGCCGCCGCCCAGGACTATGCTGCCCGGGTCGTAGGCGTACATGATGAAAGTGAGGAGCATTCCCATATGGTGTCCGAACTCCTCAAAGAAGGCGAGGGCCTTTGGATTGCCTTCTTTGGCCGCTTCTACGGCTTCTTTGCCGCCCCAGCCGTTTGCCTCGAAGAACTTCTTTGAGCAGAAGGACTCGAAGTCTTTGCCGTTGTAGGGGATGGAGCAGAGTTCTCCGGCGCCGCAGTTGTCTCCGTTAACGAGCTTGCCGTCGGCCAGGATGCCGATTCCTGTGCCGGTGCCCAGGGTTACTCCCACAATTACGTGGTTGTGCAGACCCAGGTTTGCGGCGGCGCCCAGCACGTAGCAGTTTGCGTCGTTGTTTACGTTTACGGGGATGCCGAAACGCTCCTGGAGAATGTCCTTCAGGTGGACCTCCCGCCACGAGGGGATGTTGAGGGCGTCGTATACGATGCCTTGGTCTGTGTCTACCAGCGTGGGGACGCCCACGCCGATGCTGGTGACCTCTTTCGTGATGATTTCACCTATCCTGCCGGAAAGATAATCAATGGTCTCTTCCAGCGTGGAATCCGGAGCGAACGAAGGAACACAGTGTGTTTTTACGATGCGGGAGCCATCAACAAGGCCTAGATTGATGGTGGTGCCGCCAATGTCTATTCCGAGTAACATGTCAGTTTTAGTGCTAGCAAGCACAAATTTACTGACATATCATTTTTATAGGTGCGACATTTGCGTATTTATACTCCCAATTTGCGCAATTCTCGGCGTCTGAACTCGCTGGGAGTGCATCCTTTCACCGCCTGGAACCGGCGGCTGATGCTCTTTGTGTCGGGCTCTTCCATCCTTGCGGCTATGTCCGCTATGGAGTCGTTGCTGCTAAGAAGGAGCTGGGCAAAGCGGTCCATTCGCAGGGCGGTGATATACTGATAGATAGTGGTGCCCGTCTCTTTGCTGAAGCGCTGTTCGAGCAGGCGCCGGGAAAGCGGAACCTGGGCAAGTACGTCCGAGACGTCGATCTTTCTCTCTATGTGCTCGCCTATGTACTGCAGGGCCTTCAGGACGGCCTGGTCCCGTGTGGCGAAAACGTTTGAAGATGTGCGCGTTACGATGTTCATAGGCCTCAGCACGATGTCCGACCACTTGAACGTGGGATTGTATGTCATCATTGTTGCGAGCCGGGCGGCCTCATAACCGCCGCGCTCTATGTCTACGTTTATGGACGACAGGGAAGGGACGGACATATTGCAGAGAATCTCGTCGTTGTCTACTCCCAGGATGGCTACCTCCGACGGGACCTTCAGTCCGCAGGCATTGCAGGCCTGGATGACGATGTTGCCCTGGTTGTCGTCGCAGGCCATGATTGCCACCGGCTTGGGAAGGGCGAGGAGCCATTCCGACAGGTCCGGCATATCGAAATCCCAGATGCTGGATATCTGCTGCCTGTCGTATACGCTGAGCTGGAAGCCGGCTTTCTCTACCTCTTTGCGGAAGCCGTCGCAGCGCTCATCAGACCAGCACACACCGCCGTACCCCATAAAGCCGAAGTTTTGGAAACCCCTGGACAGGAATCGTTTTGCGGCCATGGCTCCTGTGCCGTCGTAGTCTGCCGTGATGTTGGGGATGGACTTGAACTTTACTATGTAGTCCTGGGCAAGGGCAACGATGCCGCGGCGCCCGAAAAGCCTGACGTCGTCGTCCGGGTCGAACTGGCCGATGACAACGTCTATGTAATGCTCGACGGCCCATTCTACGACGCCTTCCATGCCGAACTGTCTCTTTGTTTCTGCGGACATGCGGAAGACCATCCAGGGCTCAGTCTCCTGGGCATACTGCAGGATGCCCCTCAGCAGACGGTAAGCGAACTGCTCTGTAAAGTCGGTGATAAACAGCAGGTTCATGCCATATGCGGTTAGTTACCGCAAATATAGCAAACATTTGCTGTTATTGTACCCTTTGCACTCAGATTGCGCAGCGATCACTCCGCCGCCGCAGCCCTTATCCGCAGATTCACATCCCGGAGTTTCTCTTCCGGCATCTTTACTACCTTGCGGTCGTAAGTCATAAGGCCGTTAACCTCGATCTCTACGTCCGTAGTCTGGGTGTACACTGCCGCAGCAACGCCTGTATGTATCTGATCGATAAGCATTTCCGCAAATTCGGTGTAGCGCTGCAGCACGGCCTCTCCGTCGGCGTACAGCCCCTTGTAGCCCCAGTTGTTCTCCGGCTGCCACAGGTGGCCCTCTACCGCGCAGCCAATGCCGCCGTATTCTCCCAGCACGTCAATCTGGGCGCCCTCGCTGCGGAACTTCATTACGGGCTCGGGATAGTTGTGACTGTCAAGAATGTCTCCGCACAGGTAGGAATTGCCGCCGGAAGCGGAGTTGATGAGGCGGGTAGGGTCTTTTTTGCGCGTGAATTCAACCACTGCGGGAGTGTCGAACTGCGCCCAGGCCTCGTTGAACGGCACCCACACGAGGATGCAGGGGTAGTTGCGGAGCTGGTCCATTATCTGCCCCCACTCCCGGTAGTATGTGTCTTTGGCCGCATCGCTCAGCGGGTAGTCCCAGCCGGTGTCGTAGCCCCATTCGCCCCACTGGCCTCCGGGGAGGTTGGCGGCTATGCTGGGCATATCCTGCCATACGGCCATTCCCAGCCTGTCGCAATACCAGTACCAGCGGGCGGGCTCTACCTTGATGTGCTTGCGTATCATGTTGTAGCCCAGCTCTTTAGTCTTTACGATGTCGTACTTCAGGGCCTCGTCGCACGGGGCTGTGTATAGGCCGTCCGGCCACCATCCCTGGTCCAGTGGGCCGAACTGGAAGTACGGCTTGCCGTTGAGTCCCAGGCGGCGGTTGCCGGCAGAGTCCTGCACCTCCGAGCTCTCGCGGAAGGCGGTGTAGCCAAGCACGCTGTCTACCGTCTTGCCGTCTTTTACGACATCTATCCGCAGGCCGTACAGATAGGGATCTTCCGGCGACCAGAGGTGTACGCCGGGGATGCTCACGCTGCCCTTATTTCCCGGTTCAGTTGTGCAGCAGGCCAGTTCCGCCGGCTTGCCCGGTGTCTCCGTGCTCCATCCGGTGCCGCCCTCCAGAAGAGTGTACTTCACGGAATCTGCCTCGCCGCTCACAACTGCTTCAAGCTCAAGCGTTCCGTCTATGCTTCCGGTTGCTTTGTAGCCGCTCACGGAGGCCTCTGCCACGGGCTCGATCCACACGCTCTGCCATATGCCGGTCACAGGAGTGTACCAGATGCCTCCGGGCCGGCTTACCTGCTTGCCGCGGGGCTGCTCGTCGTTGTCTGTGCCGTCCAGCACCCTTAGAAGCAGCTGTTGCGACCCTTCAGCGATGTACGGTGTGATGTCGAAACAGAAGGAGGTGTATCCACCAACGTGCCTGCCTACGTAAGAGCCGTTGAGCCACACGTCGGCCTGATAGTCTACGGCCTCGAAATGAAGCAGCGTGCGCTCCTCCCAGTCTTTTGGAACATCGAACCTGGTGGAGTACCACAG
>JAGCCD010000217.1 GCA_017651785.1 Bacteroidales bacterium | reverse complement strand
GTTGACAAGCAGGGTGGCCAATCTCCTTGCCCACGGGGTGGAACCTTCCCGTATCCTGGCGCTCACTTTCACCAAGAAAGCTGCCGGGGAAATGAAGGAAAGGATAGCCCTTATGGTAGGCGCCTGGAAGGCCCGCCACGTGGTAATGGGCACGTTCCATTCCATATTCGTACGGTTTCTGCGAACGTATGCCCATATCCTCGGATATCCCGAAAATTTTACCATTTACGACCAGAGCGACTCCACTTCGGCCGTAAAGGCCTGCATAAAGGAGCTTCAGCTGGACGATTCCGTATACAAGCCCCGTGACGTTCTGTCCCGCATATCCGGAGCAAAGAACAGCCTCATAACCGTAAGCGCCTACAGGGCAGATGCAGGGGCCATGCGGGCAGACATGTTCGCCAAGAGACCCCGCATCGTAGATATCTACGACCTCTACCAGAAAAAGCTCAAGCAGTCCGGAGTAATGGACTTTGACGACATTCTGGTAAACATGAACATCCTTCTGCGGGACAGCGAGGAGGCGCTCAAGGAAATCCGCTCCCGCTTCTCGTACATCCTTGTTGACGAGTATCAGGACACTAACTACAGCCAGTATCTGATTATCCGCAAACTGGGCGCGTCGCACCACAACATATGCGTGGTGGGAGATGATTCCCAGTCCATATACGCCTTCCGCGGCGCCAGGATAGAGAACATCCTGAACTTCAAGAAGGACTATCCGGACTGCAAGGTCTTCCGCCTGGAGCGCAACTACCGCAGCACCAAGACTATAGTAGACGCCGCAAACTCCATAATAGAGCACAACTCGGGCCGCATACCCAAACGCTGTTACTCGGTTGCAGATTCCGGAGAGAAGATCCACGTCATACAGGCATATACGGAGCAGGACGAGGCAGTAAGCATAGTGTCCGACATCCAGTCCAGAATGCGCAGGGATGGCGCCCAGTATCAGGACTTTGCCATTCTATACCGTACCAACGCCCAGTCGCGTGCGCTTGAGGAGCAGCTCCGCCGCCGCAATATCCCGTACATCATCTATTCCGGCAATTCCTTCTTCGAAAGGGCGGAGGTGAAGGACCTTATGGCATACTTCAAGCTGGTTGTAAACCCGCTGGACGACGAGTCTTTCAAGCGTGTGGTTAACAAGCCCGCCAGAGCCATAGGAGACACTACCCTCAGGGCTCTGGAAGATGCAGCCCGCGCGCACGAAACAACGCTGTTCAGGGCCGTCTTCATGGACGACCTGGAGCAGTTCGGCCTGCGTCCGGCCGCAATCCAGAAGCTCAGGGCTTTCTGCGCAATGATAGATTCGCTCGGGCAGAAGGTCAAGACCACGGACGCCTTCGAGCTTGCCGGAGAGATTGCAGACAGGAGCGGCATCCTGGCGTATTACAAAGCAGATCTGTCTATAGAAGGCCAGGCCCGCCTTGCCAACGTAGAGGAGCTCGTGAACTCCGTCGCCTCCTTTGTTGAGGACCGCAGGGACGAGGCTGAGGGCGCAGAAGACACCTTCACCCTGGACGATTATCTGGAGAACGTGTCGCTTCTGAGCAACGTAGACGCAACGGAAGAGGACGACCTTTCAAACAAAGTCGCTCTTATGACCGTCCACTCCGCAAAAGGACTGGAATTCCCCTTCGTCTTTGTGGCTGGAATGGAGGAGAATCTGTTTCCGAGCCAGTCAATGCTGCTGAGTATTAAGGATATAGAAGAAGAGCGCCGCCTTTTCTACGTTGCCGTTACAAGGGCGCAGAGGGCGGTTGCAATCTCATATGCCGGTACCCGTATGCGCAACGGCCGCCACGAGTCCAATTCGCCCTCCCGCTTCCTCAAGGAAATAGACTCCAAGTTCCTGGACAAACCGCTTGAAGACGAAGACTTTGAGAACGACGGCGTAAAGCACGAGTGGGGCGGCTTCGGCAGCCGCTGGAGCGGCGGCAGGCTGGACCGGATGGCCGGCGGCAGCGGTCCGTCCAGACCCCCGGTCAGGCAGGGTGTGACGTTGCAAAAGCCCCGTCCGGCGCAGAAGCCCCGTCCGGCAGATCCGGACTTCGTTCCGGCTCCTATGACCAGCTTCCGCGCCGGTCAGCGCATAGAGCACAACCGCTTCGGCCCAGGGGAAATCCTTGAGATAACAGGCAGCGTACCCGAGCTCAAGGCCCGGGTACGGTTTGACGAATTGGGGGAGAAGCTCCTCCTGCTCAAATATGCCAAGATGCGTCCGCTCAAGGACTAGTCAAGCATTTCCATAAGGGCGTCCAGGTTGCGGCGGTCTTTCTTTGTGGGACGGCCGGTTCCTTTTTCCCTTCGCAGCACTATGGTTTCCTTGGGTGCGTGGAATTTTGCCCTCTCGCTCTCGGGCGTGAGGTCTTGAAGAAAATCGGGCACAAGCTGGGCTCCCATTCTGGCGGAGCTGAGCTGCAGAACTTTATACGTTAGCAGCGCCGGGCCCTTGTGAACCTCCAGCATATCGCCCACCTTGACGGCCTTGCCGGGCTTTGCCGGAGCTCCGCCTATCCTGACCTTGTTGCCGTTGCAGGCCTCTGTTGCCTCCGAACGGGTTTTGTAGATGCGGACCGCCCAGAGG
>JAGCCD010000030.1 GCA_017651785.1 Bacteroidales bacterium | reverse complement strand
CGTTCCAGACAAAGATGCCGGCGTTCCACCAATAGCCGCCTTCTTCCAGGTAGCCCTGAGTCACCTCCAGCGAGGGCTTTTCTCGGAAACTGATGACTTTCTCTACATTATCGGGACCGGCAGGCGCCTGGATATAGCCGTATCCGGTGTGGGGAGAATCCGGCTTGATGCCGATGCAGACAATGGCGTCGTTATTCTCAGTAAACCTGAGCGCCGTCCTTATTGTACGGGCAAACGCCTTTGCATCAGGCACATAGGCATCTGCAGGCGTTACCACCACATTAGCCTCAGGGTACTTTGCCGAAATCTTTCTGCAGGCATATGCGATACAGGGCGCAGTGTTGCGGGACGCAGGCTCGGCAAGTATACGTTCCGAAGGGATTTCAGGAATCTGTTCCTTCACGAAATGGATATAATCGGCTGAAGTGACCACCCATACCAGAGCATCGGGGTCTACTTCCATAAAGCGCTCATATGTAAGCCTGATCAGAGATTTGCCGCAACCCAGAAGGTCAAGGAACTGTTTAGGATGCTCCGGGGTGCTGATGGGGTAGAGCCGGCTGCCGACTCCCCCGGCCATTATTACTACGTGGTTCGTCACGGTGCAAAATTAGTAAATTTTACTATATTTGTATGTTTTAACCCGACAACTGATAAAACCATGTTAAGAAAACTTTGCTTCCTTGCCGCCCTTATGCTCCTTGCGGGCATCTCTGCCGGTGCCCAGGAAAAAATCCCTTCCAGGAAGGTCGTCACCAGCGATTACAACAGAAACAGCATCTCTATGGTCGCTGTACAGCGCGGAGATTCATTCGACAGTGAAGTCACTTCCGCGGTAAAGTCCTTCTCGCCTTCGCAGAAATTCGACGTCAACAACATCAGCACCAAGACAATCCGCATACGCAAATCCCGCGACGAGGCTGTCTCACAGTCAGAAATGGACGAGGCCGTCTCTGCAACCCCCTTCGCGCGTGAAATCCTCTCAAGCATATTCAACCGCGACTCACAGGGCATGATGGACGACAAAACGGTCCGTTACCGCGGCAACTACGACGCCAAGGACCAGGACGTCATAAACGCCCGCGCCTCCAGGGTGGGCACAGACGCACTTGGAGACCTCGGCCACGCCCTTGTAAAAGGAAGCTACGTAGTTCTTACGGATATCTATGGAATTGACCGCAGCGTAGACAGACAGGGCAACGTCCATTACGCAATCCGTTCCCAGGCATATGCCTACAAGATCGGTCTTGGAGAAAACGGCCTCTCGGATTTCTACGAGCAGTGCTGGATTTACGACGATGACGACGACGCCACCCGTGCCGCAAAACGCCGTGCTTTCCAGAATCTCGCGATAGATATGGTCCCCGTGGCTCACGCCACATCTTTCCTGAGCGGTTCCTCCGTCGAGGACGCCACAGAATCTGCACTCAGCAGCCTTATCACGGCTCTGGAGAATCGCATCCCCGAGTGGGAAGTCGCAGTAGGCATCATCGCCACAAAGCCTCTCCGGGCAAAGATCGGCACCAAGGAAGGTCTTACCAACGGAGCCCGCTACCGTGCCTATTCCTATTCAGAAGACCGCAGCGGCAGGCTTAAATCCGTTCCCCGCGGTTTCATCAGGGCCACCACAATTTCCTCCAACACCGGTATGTCCATAGGCGCTACCGAGCCCAGTGAATTTTACCAGATTTCCGGCCTTGCGAACATCGAGGAGGGCTGGACCATCAAGCAGAGCAACGACGCCGGCATAGGCATAATGCCTTACGTAAGGGTCGGCGGTATCTGCACCGTGTCGGCAGGTCTTGATCTGGACTGGCTCATGAAAACCACCACCCACGGTTCAATGCAGTATCTGCTCGCCACAATAGGCCTGGATGTCAACAGCAACCCCTACACAGCCGTGAACTTCGGCCTGGGCTACGGCTATGCCCTCCACCTGACCCGCTTCTTTGAACTTATGCCCTACGGCATATTAGGCCTTGACCACCTTGGCCTGAGCGACGACGATATCAGCGGAGACGACAGCCGTTTCATCCGCTCTTCCGCACTCATGCTCGAGCCCGGCATCAGGGTCGCCGCAAACGTGGCATACCCCTTGCAAGTCTATGCCAAGGTTTGTGCCGACCTGCTCCTCCCTCTGGGAGACATTTACAAGCGGTACAACGAGAGCATGGAGTACTACTACAACAATAACCACCATAGCGGCGTCGGCATACAGTTCGGCGTAAAATGGACATTCTAAATTCTTTAAGCGATATGAGAAAAACACTTCTGATCGCGCTCACAATGCTGGTCACACTGTCGGCAGTGAGCGTCAGCGCCCAGAACAAAGACCGCAGAAAGTCTTTCAAAAGCTGGGACAACTACGAAATCACCACCGAGAAGGTAGGTGTTGACGGCACCAAGTTCGTGAAGGTGTGGGGCTTCGGCAAAACCGTAGACGCCGCCACCATGAACGCCAAGGAGAACGCCGTCCACGCCTGCATCTTCAGGGGACTTCCGGGCAGCGCGACCGCAATGAGCACACCTCCCATCTGCCCCAATCCCGACACCATGTCCGCCAACGAGGACTACTTCCAGAAATTCTTCGCTGCCGGAGGCCCTTATCTGGCATACGTGAGCATGACTACCGACGGAGTCCCCTCCGGTACCGACAAGCGCAAAGTGAAAGGCGGCTACAAGGTGGGTATCTACGTCCAGGTCATGTACGACAACCTCAAGCGCAAGCTCGAGGCCGACGGCATCGCACGCAAACTCAGCTCAGGTTTTTAGCATATGAAGAAAACATTGGCAATAGCAGCCCTGCTGCTGTCGGTCTGCGTGACCGGTTGGTCACAGGCCAAGAAACCCACCATCATGGTGGTTCCCGCCGATGCGTTCTGTGAGCGCAACGGATACGTTCAGAGGGTAGGCGCCATGGGCGAGACCGTTTCATCTCCCGACTATTCTCGGGCAATGAAAGAGAACGCCGACATACGCACCCTCGTTTCCGCCATGGCAGACTTCATGGCAAAGAACGACTTCCCCATCCAGTCCCTGGAGCAGGAGCTCAAGAGACTCCAGACAGAGGACGCAGAGATGGCGATGATGACCGGCCGCTCCGGCGGAGAAATAGAGGAAACCCCTCTTGAGAGGCTTCGTCGCAACGCCCGCGCCGACATCATCCTTGACCTCGACTACGAGATTCACCGCGTAGGTCCCCAGAAGCAGGTAAGCTTCAACCTTCAGGCAATCGACGCCTATTCATCAAAGATCATCTCCGGCAACACCGGTGTGAGCTCCGCCGCCAACGTACCCCTCACCTCCCTTCTGGAGGAGTGCGTCCTCAGTTTCAAAGATAACTTCCTGAGCGGCCTGCAGCACTATTTCGACGACCTGTTCGCCAACGGCCGCGAGATCTCCATCACCTTCCTCCGCTACGACAACTGCCCCTTCTACTTCGACGACGACATAGAGATTGACGGCGAAGACTACGAATTCGGCGAGTGGGTAGAGGAATGGCTGCAGGACAACACCGTGAACGGACGCTTCACCACCGGAGCAAGCTCGGGCAACCGCCTCCGCTACACCCAGGTGCGCATCCCCCTGTACTCTCAGAACCGCCGTGGCCGTGACGTGGCTATCGATGCCGACGACTACGTAAGGCCGCTCGTGCGCGAACTCAAGAAACAGCTCGGCGTAACCGTAGGCGCATCCCCCAGAGGCCTCGGCGACGTCTGGATTACCGTAGGCGACAAATAGTACCCAAGACGTATGAAAAAGTTTTTCGCAATGATGCTCCTGGCGGCCGGCACACTTGTCGCGTTCGCCCAGAACAATGAAGGACAGATGGACGACTTCGGCCGTATCGCCCTTTCGCCCGTCATCCTGGAGGAGGCCACCATTCCCCCGGCAGCCGGCAACGTGGTGCTCAACAAGCTCACCCAGATGGTCACCCAGAACGGCCTGGCCCACGATTCCTTCGACCCCCGCTTCATCATCACCGCCAATATGGTAGAGCTCAGCCACGACGTAACGGCTACCGCTCCTCCCATGCAGGCGCTCGTCCTATCTCCCACCCTTTATATAGGTGACGCCGCAACCGGCACTCTCTATGCTTCCCTCAATCTTGGGCAGGTAAAGGGTGCAGGCACCAACGAGACAAAGGCCTATATGCAGGCGGTCAGGATGATCAAGACCAACGCCCCCGAAATCCAGCGCTTCATAGAGCAGGGCAAGACCCGCATCATCCAGTGGTACAACACCCAGATAGACTTCCTCATCAGCGAGGCAAACGCTCTCGCCAGCCAGGACAAGTACGATGAGGCAATCGGCCTTCTCTTCACCGTCCCCACCGTTTGCAAGGACGCGTTCAACAAGGCAATGCGCGCAGCCGAGCAGATCTTCCAGCAGAAGATCGACATCGAGGGCGCACAGCTCCTCAACATGGCAACCCACGTATGGAACGCCAACCAGCACTGGTCCGGCGCCAACGAGGCAGCCACGTATCTCTCTCAGATCCACCCGCTTTCCTCTGCAGTACCCGGCGCAATGGCCCTTTCGGAGAACATCGCCAAGAGGGTAAAGGAACTTGACAACCGCGAGTGGAACTTCGCCATGAAGCAGTTCGACGCTTCCGTGAGCCTGGAGAGCCAGAGAATCAAGGCTATGGGAGAAATCGGCAAGGCAATGGCAAAGCGTCCCGTCAATTATTATAACATGAACAGCTTCGGCTGGTGGTGATTATGAAAAAGTTAATCTTTGCAGCCATCGCCCTTCTTCTGGGCACCTGCGCTTTCGCCCAGGAAACTGAGTGCATAAGCAAGGAAATGGACGGCAGCCTCACGCTCCGCGTGTGGGGAAGCGGCCGCAACAGGACCGACGCCCTTGAGCAGGCCAAGAAGCAGGCCGTCTACGACGTCCTCTTCTACGGCATCAGGAAGGGCAACACAGACTACAACATGCGTCCCGTGATGACGGAAGTAAACGCCCGTCAGCGCTATCAGGACTACTTCGACATCTTCTTCATGGACAGGGGCGAATACCGCAAGTACGTCAGCATGGAAGACAAGCGCGCCGGCTCCACAAGGGTCATCAAGCGCAACTACCGCGACGTCACAGTGGGAGTTACCGTAAGGGTTCTCGTTCCCCAGCTCCGTGCAAGGCTTAAATCAGACGGTGTGCTATGAGGAAGCTGATCACCATTCTGGCTTTCGCCCTCCTGATGGTTCCCGCTTTCGCTCAGAACCACACGGATTACAGACTGCCCGACGAGCCCAACCGCGCCAAGTACATAGACTTCCCAAGTCTTGACAAAGGCCTCTGGTTCGCAGTTCAGCTCACTCCCGCATACTCAACCCTTGAGGGCCCCTATACCGTCCAGGCAGACTTCATCGCAGGCTACCGCACAGGTGAATTCTTCAAAGTAGGTGCAGGCGTTTCCCCCAAGTACAGCGCTGCCGAGGGTTTTGCGATTCCCGTGTTCCTTGACCTTCGCGGCAACCTCATCTCGCAGGAGTCCCGCATGGCCGTTCCCTACTGGAACCTTGACGCAGGCTACACTTTCGGCTCATACAAGGGCCTGTATGTATCCCCCACCGTCGGCGTTCGCGTAGGTATGCCCCGCAACAACTTCATCGCAGGTTTAACCTACATCCTCCAGCAGATGGGTCCCGGCGGTTTCACGCCTTCCCACAGCGTGGGTCTGAGAATCGGTTACGAGTTCTAGAAACCGATTGCATAAAAAAGACTCCCGGTCAGTTGGCCGGGAGTCTTTTT
>JAGCCD010000216.1 GCA_017651785.1 Bacteroidales bacterium | reverse complement strand
TTTGTAATCTGCGAAGGTGCCGTCTGTTACCGACAGCCAGTCCGGAAGACCGGAGAATCTGGGATTTGCCGGAGCCGTGACAGTGAGCGGAAGGCTGCCGGCGTCTGCGGTTGTGAATACCAGCTCGTCTGCGCTGAAAGAGATGGCCGTTGGAACGGAAGGATCTGCAGAAGGCTCGTCCTGACAGGCAAGCAGGGACGAGGTGAGAAATGCGAAGACAGTTATGAGAGAGAAAAACAGCCTACGGTTCATTCTGTTTCGTGATATTTCGTTTAATCAGTGCAAGATAAGAAAAAATAGCGTATATTGCATCGTTATGCGCAAATTATTCCTCCCCCTGCTCCTGCTTGTGGCCGGATGCACCGCCGCTCCCTCAACAGGCTCTTCACAACCCGACCTTGGCTGGCTGTTCACGTCCAAAGGCAACGTAAAGCTTTCCACTAAAGTAAAGACCACGGGCAATACCACCTTCCAGCTCTTCAGCGACCTTACGCTGATGGAAGAGGCTCCCGAGCCCGTACTTACCAAAGAAGTCACAATAGGCCCGGACAGCCTTCTCACCGTAAAGCTCGGCCGCCTCGCTCCCGGCTTCTACGAGGCAAGGATAGCGGACAGCATAAGGTTCAACATAGGCATAAGGCCCGAGGAAGTGACAAGCCCGACGGACGCCCTGCCGGACTTCGACTCTTTCTGGGAAAAGACGCTCTCTGAAGTGCGTTCCATGCCGATGGACGCCGTATTTACCGAGGTCCCGGAGTATTCTGACTCCGTACGCACCTGCTACGAGGTGCAATACACTTCCTGGGGCGGAGCAACGGCAGGAGGTATAGTTTCCATCCCCAACGCCCCGGGCAAGTACCCCGTGATCCTGGAGTATATGGGATATGGCGCAAACGTGTATTATTTCGATCCCCAGGCCGCTCCGGACGTGATAAACTTCCTTGTGAGTGTCCGCGGCCAGGGCCTCTTCAAGGAGCCACAGGCCAATTGGTTCGACCGCGGTCTTGAGTCCAAGGAGACCTACTACTACCGCGGCGCCTTTGCCGATGTGCAGCGCGCCATAGACTTCGCCTGCTCGCTTGAGAAGGCCGATACTGAAAAGATCGTGGCTCAGGGCGAAAGCCAGGGAGGCGCATTCACAATGGTTGCCGCTGCTATAGACAAACGCATAAAGGCCGCAGCTCCGGCAGTGCCTTTCCTTGGGGATTATCCGGACTACGCAAAGATTGTCTGGTGGCCGGTTCACGAAGGGCTGGATGCTGCAGCAGCTCAGGGCATAGCCACTGAAGACTTTTATAAAGTGCTGTCTTACTTCGACATAAAGAATTTTGCGCCGTGCATCACCTGCCCCGTCTATATGGCTTTCGGGCTTCAGGACCAGACCTGTCCGCCCCACACCAACTTCTCAATCTACAACAACCTGGGCTCCGCAGAAAAGCACTACCTGTGCGTCCCAACCTGCGGGCACGCGATGTGGCTGGAGCCGGTCTGGCCCCCTATTAGGGTGGAATTCTTCAAGAAGGTGCTGGGGATAGACTAGAGGCAGGAAAGAATCTGCAGGCACATACGTGAATTGTGGTACGGGCACTTCCAGAATCCGGCCTTGGGACGGGTGAGGTCGGGAGTGCCTTCCTCGTTTATGCCCCAGAACCATTCTCCGTTCTCTTTATCCAGCAGATTGGCGCTTATGTAGTTCCAGGTGGAGGCGGCCCGGGAAAGGCCGTCAGCATCGCCCAGGCGTTTACACGCCCAGATGTTGCCCACCACTGCCTCAGCCTGCACCCACCACTCGCGGAAGCGGTCTTCCCTGCCGTCCGGATGCAGTTCGTAAATCATTGACCCGTCCATTTGCAGGCCCTCATTACCGGCAGCTGCAAGGCGGCGGGAGAATTCCTTTACGCGCTCAACCAGGGCAGGGTCTCCAAGGGCGTCGGCACACTCGAGCGCAAGCCAGCTGGTCTCTATGTCGTGCCCGTAAGACCAGGCGCCGGGAAGCACTTCCCAGTCACTTGTAAAATACAGCTGAAGATGCCCGGAAGGGTGCATGATCGTGCCGCATACAAGGTCCAGAAGCTCCCTCACGCGGGCGCCGAGAGCCTTGTCCGGCCACACAGTATACAGGTTCGCATAGGCCTCCAGAAGGTGGAGGTGGGAGTTCATGGTCTTGTCCGCATTGATGTCGTGGGCGCTGAGGGACATGTCCTCGAGGGGCGAAAAATCGCGTGCCAGGGCCTCAAGGTAGCCGCCGTGTGCGCGGTCGTAAAAATGCTCCTCAACCACGGCAAACAGTGACTTGGCGGCATTCAGGGCGTCATTGTCTCCGCTTGCCCTGTAGTACTCGGCAAGGCCGTATATCGCAAAGCCCTGAGAGTAGAGCTGCTTCTTTGTATCCAGCGGCGAGCCGTCTGCCGTCACGCTCCAGTACACTCCGCCATTCGCGGAATCTACAAAATGCTCCAGGAAATAGTCGCACGCCCATTTTGCAGCTTCCAGGTACTCGGGCTTGCCGAGGGCGTTATATGCCGCAGAAAAGGTCCAGACAAGGCGCGCGCCAAGCACGGCTCCCCTTTCGGCCGCGGGATTAAGGCGTCCCCTGGAATCGGCCTCGCCGAAGAACCCGCCATGCGGGTCCCTCAGCTTAAGCCAGTATGGAAGGATATCCCCTTCCAGTTCGCGGGATGCGGCATCCCGCAGGAATTCAGTCAGTTCACTCTGCATTACGGCGTTCTTTCAGCTCGGCCTGTATCTGCTTCATACGTGATGAAGTGAGAGGATAGAACGACAGCGCAAGCAGGCCCAGAGCGGCGCCGGCGGCCGGTATGAAACTCATAAGGGCCTTGATGGCTCCGAGGGTCTGGGGCGCCTGCTGCACAAGGTCTTTGTCGTAGCCGAAGGCTCCGAGGATCATAAGCAACAGGAAACCGCCAATGGCACCGCCAAACTTCTGCGCCATGCTTGACGACGAGAAGATGAGGCCGGTGGAATTGGAGCCTGTGCGCAGTTCGGAGTAGTCGGCTACGTCGGCGAACATAGACCACACCAGTGGCGCGGAGATGCCGAAAATGACGCTGATAAGTACCTGCAGCACAAGCAGTGTCCATACTCCGCCGGCGGTGGCGGGCAGGAACCATATTATGCAGCTCAGTACCGCAACGGTGGCGAGGCTGAGCATGAACGAGTTCTTCTTGCCTATGCGCTCGGAGAGAGGCACGGCCAGGGTTACGCCGGCCATCTGCCCTATCTCGCCTATGGTGAGGAATACGGCGCAGGTGATGAAGATATCGGTGCCCAGTATGTTGGCGAAGTAGTAGGCCGCAGCGCCGCCCCTTATTGAATTGAACAGCAGCTGGCCTATCGCCGCGCCTAGAAGCAGCCACCAGGGGGCGTTTCCAAGCAGCGCCTTCAGGTCTTCCCTGATGGACGAACCGGACTCCTTGCGCTCCGGCTTCACGTGCTCGCGAGTGAGAAGGAACGAGGCTATGAACAGCACCGCGCACATTGCGGCAATGATTGCTACTACCATAGTCCACTTTGCAGGATCCGCGTCGCCTACACCCTTTACAGTTACGCCGGATGCGTTCTGAGTGCCTATGACAGACTTCTCGAAGAGCCAGAAAATGCCCATCGCGATGAAGCTGCCTATGTATGCGAAGAACATCCTGAACGACGAGAACACCGACTTCTCCTTTGAGTCTGCGGTTACCACGCCGAGCATGGCGCCATACGGCACGTTGACGGCGGTGTATACGGTCATCATCAGGATATACATCACGTAGGCATACACATGCTTGAGCGTGTAAGTGGTATTGGGTACGTAGAACGACAGGATGCCGATGATGGCAAACGGAATCGCCATCCAGAGCAGGTAGGGACGGTATTTTCCCCACCTGGTCTGGGTGCGGTCCGCAATGAGGCCCATCACCGGGTCAGATACCGCGTCGTAGATCTTGGTAACCAGCAGCAGCGTTGCGGCGTGCGCGGGCTTAAGGCCGAATACGTCCGAATAAAAAATGGGAAGGTAGTAGGAGAATATCTTCCAGAACATAGAGGAAGACATATCCCCGAAACCGTATCCTATCTTTTCGCTAAGCTTTGCCATCGTTCTTGTCTATCAAGCGGTTGAGAGTCTCTACGCTAAGTCCGGTGCGGTATCCGTCGGGGGCCGTGTTGAGGCAGTAGTCTACAAGCCGGTCTACGGTGGAGGTGGCTACGCGGACGTCCGAGTCGCAGCTGGAGTAGTAGATGAGTACGCGGCCGTCGGGCTCTGCGATCCATCCGTTGGAGAACAGGACGTTCATCACGTCGCCCACGAACTCGTCGCCCTGGGGTGCCATGAAGAATCCCGCAGGCTCGGCGATTACGTGAGAGGGATCGGCTAGGGCCGTCATATACATATACAGCACGTACCTCAACCCGGATGCGCAAGCCCTTACTCCGTGTGCCAGATGCAGCCAGCCCTTGGGCGTCTTTATGGGCGCGGGGCCTTCCCCGTTCTTGCACTCCTTGATGGTATGGTAGTGGCGGCGGTTGAGTATAGTCTCCTTTTCAACCACGGCGTCTTCCATACTGTCTACGAGAGTCCAGCCTATGCCGCCGCCCGCTCCAGCGTCTATGAAGCCGTCCTGGGGCCGCGTGTAGAGGGCATATTTGCCGTTCACGAACTCGGGGTGCAGAACCACGTTGCGCTGCTGGGAGTCGGACTTCAGGTCGGGCAGACGCTCCCAGGAAACGAAGTCGCGGGTACGCGCAATGCCGCAGCAGGCCACCGCTGCGGAAAGGTTATGCGGCTCGGCGTCGGGATCCTTGCGCTCTACGCAGAAGGTTCCGTATATCCATCCGTCCTCGTGTGCCACGAGGCGCATGTCGTATACGTTGGTTGCCGGTTCGCCGAACTCGGGCATCGTTACGGGACGCGGCCAGAACCGGAAATTGTCCACTCCGTTGGGGCTCTCTGCCATTGCGAAGAAGGACTTGCGGTCGGCACCTTCAACCCTTACGCACAGCAGGTACCTGCCCTGCCATTTGATTGCTCCCGAATTGAAAGTGGCGTGTATGCCGAACCTTTCCATCAGGTGCGGATTGGTCTTGGGGTCCAGGTCGTAACGCCACTCCAGAGGGGCGTGGGCGGCCGTGAGCACAGGATTTGCCCAGCGCTCATAGACACCGTTCCCCTCCAGCGGCGCGTTTACCTTGGAGAGCAAGGCCGCGTGGCTCGCGCGGAGCCACGCAAGTCTTTCTTCAAATTCCATTACTTCTCGAACAGTATTACGTATTCAAGCGGAGCGTAAACAAAGCGGTCGACGTCTGTCCAGCGGCTGCTGGTGGCATCTATGGGATCCATATTGTGGAACGCCAGGCCGAAGCAGCCCTCACGGACCTCGATGGTCTTGCCGTACACGAACTCGTGCGTGCCCGGAGTGAGGAACTTTGCCTTTTCGCCGTTGGCAAGCGTCATGGTGAGGGTGGTGAGGTCGAGGGTGAACTCCTTCTCGCCCTTGGGAATCTTGTCGTAGAACTTGGACAGGTCTTCTCCGGTAGACTTCCAGGTGTAGTTCCAGAAGCCGCCGTCATCTCCGGACCACCAGTTGGTGGTACCCTTGATCTCCGTGTCGGTCTTGGAAGACACTTTGACTACCAGGCCGTTGTCGGACTCTTTCCAGATGGAGTCGTCCCAGTCCCAGCTCTTGTCTATGGGGCTCACGAACGCGGGATCGTCGCCTGAGCCACCCAGCACCCAGATGCCGAAGGGAGCGCTGTTGCCGCCTAACACGTTCCAGTGCGCGGCGAACTCGTCCCAGTTGAACAGGTCGTCGGGCTCCACCGGAGGAATGTACTCGAACTCGGTGTCGAATGTGCGGGAAGCCTCGGGAACCACGAAGCCGTCGGGCATCTTTTCAATCTCTACGAAGAGGGCCCTGGGCCTGCATGCGATTACGCCGTAGTCCTGCCAAGGGAAGTTCCAGTTGTCTTTTCCGCCCTTGATCTGGAACATAAGCGTCTGCTTCTCGAGAGTAACGCTTATCTCCGGTACAGTGCCGGGCATAGGATAAGTGCCGGGTTCCATGAAGGTGGCAGTAGTGACCTTGCCGTCGGGATGGGTGAAGCTGATGTTGGCGCCGTCTATGGTGTATGTGGCTTCGCCGAGGGGCAGGAGCTCGAACATGGAACGCAGGTCTACGTCCTTGCCGTTCTCGGGATTCTGCGAGCCGCTGTAGACGAACCACCAGTTGCGTCCGTCCTCACCGGCGTAGTTCACATAGGTGCCGTCTTCCTTGAGCAGGAAGTAGTTGTCCTGCAGGGCAAGTATGCCGCGGCCGTCCTCGTCGTTGAAGCAGCCTGCCTTATTGAAGAGGTTGTAGACCTTTGAGCAGTTGTACTCGGGGCCGGTTCCTCCCCAGATCTGCACCTTAGCAATCTGGTAGGTAGGGATGTCTGCGGTGAATGCGGGGAGTTCTGCGGGCAGGCCGGGAACGAGGGTTGCGCCCTCGCCGGTAATATGGGCCTTTTCCTGGTCGCCGGCGTAAACCACAACGCTGTAGCCGCTTATCTGGCCGGGAACGACGGGGACCGTATAGGTCTTGCCGTTCTCGAAGCTGCCGGTGACGGTTATTTCGTCAGACTGGGCGGTGATGACGGGCTGCTCGCCGGAATAATCGACCTCCAGCTTGCCCCCTATCTTCTCTCCCCCGGCGGTCTTGAGCACCACCTTGGTGGCTCCGTCAATGGAGACCGTAAAGCTGAGCTGGGCGAGCAGAGTCTTGAAATAGAGCTGGGTGCCGCTTGCCTTGGCCACCAGCAGATTGGGCATGTCGGCGCCTATCTCACGGGTGGCGGGCAGGTCTACGCTAACGGTTGTGCCGCTTATCGAGGCGCCCGACGACGCCGGGGCAACGGCGACGAAACCCTTGGCTCCGGCTGCCACCTTTGCAGGGAATTTGGCGGTCACACCGGCCTCGGCGCTGTTGGTGAGGGTCTGGGTGGAACTGCCGTCGGACAGAAGTATCTTTGCGCCCTTCTCCCAACCGGGCTGGGTGCCGTCCTGAAGGGACTCCACGGTGGCGGTGAAAACCACGTCGCCGGAGATGCCGTCGGGAGTTGAAGGCTCGTCCGGTTTCTCGGGAGTGGGGACGTCGGGGATTTCTATGGCATCGCCACAGGAGACGGTACCCAACGCCACCAGCGCAGAAAGCAATAGAATCAATGTCTTTTTCATATTGTGTTACTTTTTGTTTTATATCGGCCAGGAATAAGTGCCCACGGCTCCGGAGGGCAGGAAAACCCTTGCGGTCTGCCCGTGGTACTGTATGCTGAAGTTGCTTCCGAAGGCGGATTCATTGGCCACTATGAGCACGATGCGGCCGTCCGGAGTGCGGAACGCCACGTTGGAGGGAACGCCCGAATGCGTGTAGGAGATGAAACGCCGCACGCCCGGGTTCTGCTCGTCGTCTATAAGCAGGGACGCGGGCTCAGACCTCTCCGTGGAATGGATGCGATAAGATCCGGCAGGGACCTTGCCAGAGGCGTGGGCCACCACCCAGTACGCCAGGTTGCGTGTTACGGTGTCTCCGTCCAGGGTTATGGCGCCAAAGCAGAAGGGGCATCCGCCGTTGTCCGTATGGGGCTTTGCCTCAGGATCTGCGGCGAGGTTCCACAGGATGACGTTTCGGCTCCAGTTACGGGGTATGTCTATGAGCATACGCTTCACGGACGGGGCTATCCTTGATGTTACGGTGCCTCTGCGGTCTACGACCATCTGCTCGGTGAAGTAGATGTCTTTGTCGGGACGGAAGTCGTGCACCTGGGTCATTACGGAAAGGTCTCCCGCATAATGGTGGAAAGCCGTTCCGCCAATGTATTTGGCAGCCGCGGGGTCTTCTATTATGGCCATGGGATAGTCCGGGCGGTCGCAGTTGTGGTCGAACGCAAGGATATCCGTGGTTATGCCGGTGCGGGTGAACTCGGGCCCCAGATAGTCGCGTACGAAGACCTTCTGGTCTTCCGGCGACCAGGGCATGGAGGGCGTATTGCGTGAGTTGAGAGGCTCGTTCTGGATGGTGAGGGCGTGAATGGTTATGCCTTTGTCGCGCATTGCCAGGATGTACTTGGCAAGGTATGCGGCATACACCGGATAACACTCGCGGCGCAGTTTGCCTCCGCGTACGTCACGGCTTTCCTTCATCCATGCGGGAGCGGACCAGGGAGAGGCCATCACCCATACTTTGGGGTTGAAGGCCAGTATCTCCTTCATCACCGGGACCACATCCTTGAGGTCCTGGGCCAGCGAGAACTTCTTGAGCATGAAGTCTTCCTTGCCCTCGGGCATGTCGTCGTACGAGAACACGAAGGAATTCATGTCGGAGGCTCCCACGGTGAGACGCAGAACGCTGATATTCATACGGTCCGGGGCGAACAGCTCTTCCAGGATGGCGTGCCTTGCGGCGGGGGTCATCTTCATCAGCAGCTCGGCGCTTCCGCCGGTGAGCGAGAAACCGAATCCGAGCATCTCCTGGTACGACTGGCGTTCGTCCACTATTATGGGGACGCCGCCTCCGGGGAGAGCATCCTGAAATTCCACCGTCTTGCCCTCATCCATGAGCCTGTCGCCTTCCGATGTGGTAACCCACTGATGCAGCGTCCTTTGGCCGAAGGCTGCAAAGCCCGCGGCTGCAAGGAGGAGTATACAGAGAATCCGTTTCATATCACTTTATTTCAAATAATGCCTCTTCTTTGGAACCGAGCGACAGCGGGATTTCAAGGGAACCGTCTGCCACGATTGACTGCGCCTTGCCGAAAGCGGCGGAGGCGAAATCGAACGGACGCACCTTGTACCTGCCGGAGAGCGGGATGCTTACGGCGCTCACGGACTCGGAACCGGGATTGAACACGTATGCAAATATACGGTTTCCGCAGCGGACTGCAAAGGCTTCCGCACCGCCGGCCTTGGCCTCAATCGGCTCAAAAGAGCCCTTTCCGCTTGCCAGCATAAGGTCGCTCACTTTGCGTACGCCCTTGAAATAAGGCACCATATTGCGGTTATCGAAGTATTCCCACCACCAGCTCATAGGAGTTACGGGCGTGGGCGAGAAGATTCCGTACCACAGGCCCCGCTTGAAGTCTATGTCCATATCCTCCGCAAAGTCGTCGAAGTTCTTGGACCAGTCCCACTCGAAGCTGAACTCGCCTATGATGTAAGGCTTGCCGTGACGCTTCTCGTATTCTTTGATGGTGCGCGGAATGGAGGACGTTGCGCGGTAGATGTGCTTCTGGTTGATGTCCAGGTCGGGCAGGTCGTTCATCCCCTCCACGTCGCGGTGCGAAATGGAAGTGGTGACGATATGGTCGAACGGGTCAAGGGCCTTGAGGTAGGTTGACATCTGCCCGTGCCAGGCGGTTATGTCCCGCGCGGGAATGGGCGACTGGGCGTTGCGGAACTGGATATTGTCTATCTCGTTGAAGAACTCCCACATGCCTATGGCCGGGCTGTAACCCCAGCGCGCCACTATGTAGCGCAGGCGGTTGCGGTAGCGGGCCTTAGCCTCGTCGGAGGTGAAGAAAGACGCGTCCGTGCGCACGTCGCCGGGGCCCATGCAGAGCATTATGTTGATGCCAAGCTTCTCTGCCAGGTCCACAGTGTGGTCCAGACGCTCAACGGCGCTGGGATTGTAGTACTCGTCGGACGGGGTGTAGCGGCGGTTGTTGAAGCGGTCGTGCCTGTCTATGGGGAAGTTCCAGGAGCACATCCACATCCTCACGAAGTTGCCGCCTGCTGCAGCGAAATCGGGCAGGAGCACGTCGTAGTTGTAGCGGTCCCACTTCTCATGGAGCTCGCGGAAGAACTTGCTGTCGTCGCTCGTCCTGGACTCCCAGCAGATGTTTTCTCCGACGCCCCTGTAGGGGGTGCCGTCGTCGAAGCGCAGGGTCCAGTCGTCATTGGTATGGAGCAGGCCGCGGCCATTCTTTCCGCAGGTGCGGATTGTGCCTTGCGCGCTTGTGACTTCAGGTTTTCCGGCCTCTCTGTAGCGGAACACATACGTGTACCTGCCCTTCTCCTGGGGAGTGAAGCGCGCCGCCCACGCGTTGCCGCTGCCCGTCCAGTAGCAAGGCAGAACGAGCTGCTTGCCGGAGGGGGCGGTAAGAAGCATGTCAAGCGCCGCTTCTTCCTGCAGATAAGGGTTGGAAGGAACGGAGGGCGTGGTTATGCTGAAGTCTGCACGGCCGTAAAGCTTCACGCTCCCGGGCCCGCTCACGCTCAGTGTCTGTGCAGTCGCAAGAACGGCTGCACAGACTGCTAAAAGCGTAGTGATCAGGCGTTTCATACGCTAGTAACCGGGGTTCTGCTCCAGGGTTCCCCCTGAATTCTCGATCTCTGAACGCATGAAAGGAAGGTAGTTGTTGCGGACGTTGAATACGCGGTCTGCAACATCTGCCACGGTGTATTTGTATCCGCTGCCGGAACGGGCGACCTTCACGCCCTGCACGGGCTTGTTGAGTACGGTCATTGCGTCGTTCCAACGGATGAGATCCCAGTAGCGGTGATCCTCAAAGGCAAGTTCCACCTGGCGCTCATGCTTAACGGCAGCACGGAAGGAGTCTACGGTTCCGGCCTCTACCGCGGGAAGGTTGCTGCTCGCCCTGTCGCGCACTGCCTGGAGGGCCTGTTTTGCGCTCATGGGGAATCCGGCGGGAGTGACGGAAGGACCGTAGGCCTCGTTCATTGCCTCGGCGTAGTTGAGAAGCACTTCGGCGTACCTGTAGGCGACCCAGTTGTGCTGGGCTGTCGCACCCTGCGTGAGGTTAAGGTCGTCGGTAAGGAACTTCTTGAGGTAATAGCCTGTGCGTGAGGCGTTTGCGGCTTTCATATCGTCGCTCTCCCCCGGTGCCTGCGCTATCACGCGGCCGTTCCAGGTGCTGCCGTTCACCACGATGGATGCGTCCAGACGTGGATCCCTGTTTGCGTAAGGATCGTCGGGATTGGGCGTATCGACGTATTCGTACACGCTCACAAGGTTATGCGTGGGACAGACTCCGCTCTTGCCGCCGGAGGTAGCTATGGGATAGTTGTTCACCTCCATGGTGTTGGATACGGCCCTGCGCACCACGTAAATGGTCTCGGGACTGATAAGCGAAGCGTTTCCGCGGAAGTATGCACCGTAGTCGCCGTCAAGGGAATAAGATCCCAGGGCGATTACGTCTGCCGCAGCCTGCGCAGCGCGGTTCCATTTCTCCCAGTCTCCGGTAGGGTTGTGCAGAGGAGAAGCGGCATACAGGAGCGTGCGCGCCTTGATTGCCAGAGCGGCGCCCAGGGTGAAACGGCCCTCGTAGTTGTTGTTGTCTTTCCAGTTGGGAGACAGACGGTCTTTCCAGGTGTCGATCTCGCTCACGATGTACTCTACGCACTGGTCGTAGGTACTGCGGGCGATCTTTTCACCGCCGTTCTGATCCATGGTCTTCTCTACGATGGGAACTCCGCCGTACATCTTGATGAGCTCGCTGTAGTAGTACGCGCGTGCCACGTGGGCCTCTGCGATGTACCAGTCCAGGGAGGCGAGGTCGCGGGCGTAGTTTACTGCGTCCGTAACCAGGTTGCGGCCCTTCTGGAGAAGCTCGACCCCCTTTCCGTCGGACACATAGTCCAGGAAGAAGTTGGCGGCGCGGATGCCCTCGTAGCAGTTGTTATAGTATGTCCAGAGCGGGTTTACGCTGGGGTTGACTATACCCTTGTTGAAATAGATGACGTTTGAGGACGCCGATGTCTGCTGCGCCTCGTCGGAAGCCGAAGCGAACAGATTGCCGTCTATGACGCTGTAACCGTTGATAACCGGAGAATAGAAGGCGTTGGCGAAAGCCCAGATGGAGCTTCTGCTGGTCGCCACTGTCTCGGAGGTATTGTTAAGGTCCAGGCTGGTGTCCAGGAAATCATTGCAGGAACTCAGGCTCAGAGTGGCTGCACAAAGCGTCAGGATAATATATTTAGCTTTCATAATCACTTGCCGTTAGAAGGTTATTGAAAGTCCTGCGTTGAATGTCCTGAGGGCCGGATAGAGGCCGGACAGGTTCTCGGGATCCATACCGTATTCGCTCAGGATGGGGCTTACCGTAAACAGGTTCTGGCCGTTCACGAAGCAGCGAAGGGCGCTTACCCTTGAATCCTTGATTGCGAAGGAGTATCCGAGTTCGAGGTTGCGCAGCTTCAGGAAGGATGCGTCTTTCACCCAGAAGGAGCTCAGACGGTAGTTGTTCTCGTTGCTGTTGGTGGTAAGGCGGGGATACGTTGCCGTAGCCCTTGTATCTATGCCCTCGGTGGGATAGTAGGCCCAGGCGTTACTGGCGATGGGATACACGTTGCCGTTGTCTACGAATGCCACGGTCTGGTTCCAGTTGCTCAGCAGGTTTGCGGACACGCCGGCCACGCCCTGGAATTCCGCGGAGAGGTCGAAGCCCTTCCAGCAGAACTTTGCGCCCAGGGTGAAGTACCACTCGGGCACCCAGCTGCGGCCAATCTTGGTGACGTCGTTCTGGTCTACCACTCCGCTCTTGTCCAGGTCAAGATACTTGATGTCGCCTGGCTGGACGTTGCCGAACGCGGGAGTGGGAAGAGTGGGCAGGAGGTTGCCTGCGGCGTCAAAGTCGGAAGTGTCGTAGAAACCGTCGGCCACAAGTCCGATGTAGGTTCCGTAAGGCCTGCCGGTCTGCGCGCTGAAAGCGTTTGCGGGAGCCACTTCTGCCATATAGTCGATCCTGTTGGTGACGTACGAGACGCTGCCGTCGAAGGCATAGCCGAAATCACCGGCCTTGCCCTGGTAGCCCAGTGCCAGCTCGCCGCCCCAGCTTGTCATCTTGCCCACATTGGCGAAAGAGTACTGCTTGCCGTAGTAGCCGAGGAGCGAATTGTCGAGTGTGAGGATGTCGGAACGCTTGTCTACGAAACCGTCCAGGGTCAGGCTGAATCCTCCCTGGCGCAGGTCTACGCCAGCGTTTAACTTGAGGCTCTTCTCTGCGTGCACGTCCTCGTTGGGAGTGAACATGGGCACCAGAGTGCTCTGCCAGGCACCGCTGGTGGCGCCGGTGTAGAACGAGCCGATGTAGCTGGTGGTATAGTAATCCTTGAAGAGGAAGCGGCCGTTTGAATTGTAGCCGGAGAGCACCGAGGTGGCGCCGGAATCTGAGAATCCGGAAAGGCCCGCCGAGGCGCGCAGCTTCAGGAAGTCAACCTTTCCCTTGAGGAAATCCTCGTTGGAGAGCACCCACGCCGCGGAGAGCGAAGGATAGAAGCCCCAGCGGTGACCGGGAGCGAAGGCGTCGTTGCCGTACTCGGAGAAGGCCGCCTCAACGATGTAGCGATGCGCGTAATCGTAATGGAGCAGTCCGTTCAGGTTGAGCGTATTGTACTTATAGGAGAAGTATCCGTCACCCTTGTATGCGGAAACGCCGAAATTGAGCTTTGCGTCCAGGTGATGGTCCTCGAAATCCCGGTTGTAGCCGGCCGTTACGCGGCCCTGCTTCCAGTCCTGCATTCCGCCGGAGCCGTAGCCGCTGGCGGTGATGGTCGTGGTCTGGTTGGTCGTGGTGGTGTTTCCGCCGAACCAGCGGGCGTAGTCGCGGGTCTTGGACCAGGTGCTGATGGTGTAGCTGTAGAAGGATATCGCTTCCTCGAGGTACAGACCGGGAGTGATCATATCCAGGCGCTCCTTCACCGCGAGGTTGGTCTGCAGGCTGCGTCCCTTGTAGGAATACCAGCCAAGGCCGTTCACGGATGCATAGGGGTTGTTGGGATATACCGGAGTACCGCTGTAATTCTCGCCGGCCTCGTCGTCAAACACGTTGTAGATGTTGGACGGATATTTCTGCAGGTCGGTGAAGAGCGAGGAGATGCCGTAGTTGGGACGGTCCAGCAGCTCGATACGGCCGCCTATGTCAAGGCGCACCTCGAATATCTTGAGAACGTTGAAATCCAGGTTTGCCCTGAGGTTGAAACGGTTGTAACCCAGGTTGCGGGTGACGTCCGTATTCTTTGCGTTCAGAAGGCCCTGGTTGCCCAGATAGTCGAGGTTGATGTTGTAGCGGGCGTCTTTGGAACCGCCGTTCAGGATTACGTCAGCGTCCACGAAGGAGCCGGCCTTGCGCATAGCCTGGTCGTACCAGTCTACGTTCACGCCGGTGCCGTTCTTGTAGGCGTCAAGCTGGGCCGCAGTGTAAGCGGGAGCCCAGTTCATGCCGTTGTCGTTGGATACTGCCTGATTGTAGAGACTTGCGAATTCGTAGGAGCCCAGGGGCTTGAGAAGGCTCTGGGGAGTCTGCACGCCGTAACGCACGCGGGCGTTGATGGTGGCGGCACCCTCGGTTCCTCTCCTGGTGGTGATGCTTATGACGCCGTTGGCTCCCCTCTCGCCGTAAAGCGCCAGGGCGGCCGCGTCCTTGAGGACCTCCACCTTTTCTATTTCCGCAGGCGAAATGCCGGTCATGTAGTCGGCGTTCACCTCGAATCCGTCAACGAAGAGCTTTGCCTTGGACCAGGATCCCACACCGTAGCTTCCAATGCCGCGGATGAGCCAGCGGGCGTTGTTGTTACCCATTTCCCCGGAGCCCTGGAGCACCGTCATTCCCGGGAACTGTCCCACGAACGTGTTGGAAAGGTTGGCAGTTACGGTGGTGTAGAGATCGTCGCCGGTTGCGGTGGAAACCGCGCCGGTGCCATAGTCCTGGGCAAGAAGAGTCACACTCAGCAGGAGCGCCGCTCCCACGGTGACCAGATATCTTGTAATAGGATGTGTCATAGTTACGAGTGTTTACGATCAATAACCGGGATTCTGGGTGATGGTTCCCTTGTTCACCTCTGTCTGAGGGAAAGGCTCCAGGAACATGGCGTCGGTCCAGAAGGCGTTGTATGCCACTGCATCCCAGTAGGTCTCTACCCATTTTGCCGCATAAGGCCAGGTGGCCTCATCGGTGTTTTGGATGTTGAACTGGAGCATGCGCATGGGACCGCCGCAAAGGCCGTTGCCAATATCGGCTCTCTTCCAGTGCTTTACGTCGTAGTAGCGGTGTCCGCCCTCCTGGAAAAGCTCTACTGCGCACTCACGCTGGATGATTGCGCGGAGTTTGGCCTGGTCAGTCTCCGTGATGGAGGGAAGGCCGGCGCGGTTGTGAACCTTGTTCAGGTTCTCCAGAGCCTTGGAAGCGTTGCCGTACTCGTTGTATGCCTCTGCAAGATAGAGGTAGGTCTCTGCAAGGCGGAACAGCGGCGGTTCGAACCAGGTGCGGCTGCCGGCGTGCCAATAGAACTTGGTGCGCTCACCGCAACCTTTGTTCTCATCGATGGCGTTGGGAAAAACATCGCCTTTGTCCTTGTCGGCCGAATAGCCGCCACGGTTCCAGCCAATGTTCTGCCAGTAGTAGTCGCCGGGGTTGTTGGCCGAGTCGTGTCCGCCGAACTTGATGTCTGCAAGTGCACGGGGCTCGATCTTGGCAACGTTGGCAATCCAGTCGGAGCCGCTGCGGGGAGCTGTGTCGCCAACCTTGGGCCATGATATCTCGCTGCCGTCGGCTGCCCAGTAGTTCTCGAGATGATTGGTGAGAACGCCGCTGCAGTCGGTATCGTAACGGTTGTTGCCCTGATATGCAGAGCAGTTCATAAAGTTCACGAGAGCATCCCAGCCGCCGGTATCGTCGAACTTGAACGCAAGTATGATCTCTGGATTGGCGGGCACCGAAGTGGCGCGGGCGTAATCCTCGAATGCGTTGGGGTTGGGCTGACCTGCAGC
>JAGCCD010000215.1 GCA_017651785.1 Bacteroidales bacterium | reverse complement strand
GAAACAATGCCGCAGGTAAGCATCGTCATAGTCTGCATGAATCGTCCCGACATCCTTTTCCCGTGTCTGGACGGCATCCGCAAGCACACAGCCTTAGATTACGAAACGCTTGTGGTTGCGTATATGTTTTCTGAAGAGAACTTGCAAAAGCTCAAAGAGGCTTACCCCTGGGTCATCATCATAGAAAGCACGCAGCTGCGCGGCTTCTCGGAGAATAACAACCTGGCATTAAGACAGGCGGCGGGGGAGTACTGCTTTATTGTGAACGACGATACGCTGATGGATATGCCTGTAATAGACCTGCTTGTGGCCGATTTTGAAAAACTGCCCTCAGGCGTTGCTGCCGTCAGTCCCAAAATCATTTTCCCCGACGGCCGTGTCCAAACTTGCGGCCGCGCCCCATCTACTGCCTGGCGTTTCATTAAACACTGTCTTCACTTGGTCTATGAGTCCAAACCTACCCCGTGGAGCATGAAAGACGGCCTTTTCAGGACATACACCCTCAACGGCGCCTGTTTCCTTGCACGCACGGAGGCATTCCGCAGTGCCGGATGGTTTGACGAACGCTATTTCTTCACACCAGAAGACGTCGCCCTTGGCCACAGGTTCAACGACTTGGGTTATGAAGTCTGGGCCGATGCGGACGTGGTGATAACCCATCTGGCAGGCGGCTCTGTCTCACGGATGGAGTCTGCAATCAAGCCCGCGAGGATTGCGGGGTCTCTGTTGTTCCACGGAGAAGGCAAGCCCGTCAAGCGTTTTCTTCTGGGTGCCTTCATCTGGCTGCTGGAAGGAGCCCGAATGCTGAAATACACGGTAACCGGCCACCAAGAAGGCCGCTCCAAACTGATGTACGACACTGCCCGCAATGTGCGCAGGGCGGTCTGCTCCCGCAAGAGCCCCAAGGAAGTATTCACTGAATTTTCCTCCGAATTATGAGCCGGATCCTGGTTATAGTAGTGACCTACAACGGAATGCGCTGGATAGAGCAATGCCTCTCCAGCGTGAGCGGCACCGATGTCTTTGTGTTTGACAACGCCTCTACGGACGGAACTCCGGACTACATAGAAGAACACTTCCCCCAGGTGCATCTTGTCCGGTCCGATAAGAACCTGGACTTTGCAGGCGGCAACAACGCCGGTTTCCGGTACGCTCTGGAAAGGGATTACGAGGCGGTGTACCTGCTCAATCAGGACGCCTGGCTCCTGCCCGGATGCCTGGACACCATGATGTCACTTATCGATTCCTATCCCCAATACGGAATCCTCAGCCCCATGCAGATGGATGCCGACCTGCAGAACTGCAACCGCGGCTTCCGTGGGGATGTCCTTCCAACAGCTTCGGAGTCAACGATTTGCGAAGACATACTCGATGCCCCTTATGTTCCAGCCTCTCATTGGATCGTGAGCCGCAGATGCCTTGAAACAGTAGGCCTGTTCGCCTCGCTTTTCCCTCATTTCGGCAACGACGACAATTACTGCCACAGGGCGTTGTACCACGGATTCCGCATAGGCATTGCCAAAAACGTCAGGGTAGTACACGATCACCTGCCGGCAAAGAAACCCCTGGAGTATCTTGTGTACCGCAACTATTTCATGAGTGCAATTGTGCGCCTGTGCAACTTAAATAGACCGTATTGGGCAGAAGTCCTGAGGCTGTTGCCGTTCGCCCTTGTGAAAACCGTGAAATACAAGAGTCTGCTGCCCCTTAAAAAGTTCCCGGGGATATGTCGGACCTTGCCGCAGGTAAGGAAAACCCGCGAGCTTACGCGTCAGGCTGGGGTGAGGGAAGTCTAGTACTTTGGCGGTAGCTGGAGCTGTGCGCCAAGTGACTTGATGTATTCTTCTTTGTAATTGGACTGTATATTCCCGTTCGACGAAAACGTTAGCTCGCCAAAGACGAGCTTGTCGTCTATCTCGTAATAATCTACCCTCACGTGGGGGAAGTCTGCCGACAGCTTTTTGGCGTAGTCGATCATCTTGTCGTAATTGTGCGGCCTGGGCAGGTCGAAGTCGAACTGTTCTTCCCCTTTTCTCATGTAGACACGTTTCCAATCCATGGTATAGGATACCGCAAACCGCTCGGAGGCTTTGTCTGCGGCGCTGTTGCGTAAATCATTGCGCACCAGGAAGAACATGGGTTTTCCGTTGAAGCAGAAGATCTGGTATTCCATCATTTTCCCGTCTGCGCTTTCGAGATACTTTTCTGCCAGGATCCTGGGCTCGATGGTCTTGTACTGCCATTCGATGCTGCGGCCGTAGGGCCTTGACAACCATCTGTTAAGAGTGGAACGGGTCTTGGGGATATCGAGGGCGTCCTTGTCTTCGCAGATGATATTCATCTTGGAGCCGTGGTTGCATTTGAGGACGAACTTCCGGGGAAGGGCATCAAAGTCTATATCGCGTGAGTCGCCGTATACGCCGTACTGCTCGTTAAGGATGTCCTGACAGCCTTTGGAGGCCAGGTATTCCCTCACTGCGTATTTGTCTGCGCACTTGGAGACGAGAGGATTGCGCCAGTACAGCGAGAGCCATATCATCTTCTCGTTCCAGTCCTGGGGATTGTCCAGGTTGAGGCGTTTTCTGGTTCTCAGGAAATAGATGAACCTGTACTGAACCTTGTCTCCAAAAACCTTCCCGACAAGGACCTCGGCTGCGTGCCCCAGGGCGTTCAAAAACTTCATCTGCATAGTGCAAAGATAAGCATTTTCTGCCATCTTGTCAGAGGTATGCTCTTTGATTGTGCAAAGTCCGTTATTTTTACTAACTTTGCAGCCCTTAATTAATTAGTTATGGCAATATCAGACGTACTGAAGACCATTTTCGGCTCCAAGGCAGACCGCGACTACAAAGCCGTAAAGCCGATTCTCAATAAATTCTTCGAAGTATATCCCGGCATAAACGCCCTGAGCGACGACGAGTTGCGCGAGCACAGCGCAGCCCTGCGCGAGCGCCTTCGCGAGGTAGAGAAGCCCTTCGAGGACCGTATAGCCCAGATAAAGGAAGAACTGGCAGGGGACATCCCCGTGAGCGAGAAAGAAAAGCTCGCCACAGAGTCGGACAAACTGGTGAAAGACGAGGACGAGGCCATAGAGAAGTGCCTTAACGACATCCTTCCCGAGGCCTTCGCCATCATGAAATCCACCGGCCGCCGCTTCAAGGAGAACGAAACCATAGCCGTCACCGCCACAGATTTCGACCGTAAACTCTCAGTAGACCACGACTTCGTGCACATAGAGGGAGACAAGGCAATCTACCAGAACCACTGGATGGCCGGCGGCAACGAGATAGTGTGGGATATGGAGCATTACGGAGACCCTGGCAAGACAGACCGCGAGCAGGCCGGCGCAGCCTGCCAGGTCATTGGCGGTATCGCCCTGCACCAGGGCAAGATCGCAGAAATGGCAACCGGTGAAGGTAAAACCCTCGTGGCAACCTTCCCCGTATTCCTCAACGCCCTTGCCGGCAAGGGCGTGCACGTGGTCACCGTGAACGACTACCTGTCAAAGCGTGACTCCGAGTGGATGGGCCCCCTGTACATGTTCCACGGCCTGAGTGTAGACTGCATAGACAAGCATCAGCCCAACTCAGACGCCCGCCGCCGCGCCTACGAGTGCGACATCACCTTCGGCACCAACAACGAGTTCGGCTTCGACTACCTGCGCGACAACATGGCCATCACCATGGAAGACCTTGTGCAGCGCAAGCACCACTACGCCATCGTGGACGAGGTAGACTCCGTTCTCATAGACGATGCCCGTACCCCTCTCATCATCTCCGGCCCCGTCCAGAAGAGCACGGACGACGATGCCCAGTACACCGAGTACAAGCCCTATGTGGAGCGCCTCTATCTTGCCCAGCGCCAGCTTGTGAACCAGTGCCTCAACGAGGCCAAGAAGCTCATCGCGGCAGGCAACGAGGCAGAGGGCGGCAAGCTCCTCCTCCGCGCCCACAAGGGTCTCCCCAAGTATCAGCCCCTCATCAAATATCTTTCCGAGCCCGGTATCAAAGTCATCCTCCAGAAAACGGAGAACTACTACATACAGGACAACGAGAAGGAGATGCCGGTCATAACAGACCCCCTGTACTTCGTCATAAACGAGCAGCTCCACTCAGTCGTAAAGACCGACAAGGGAGACGCCATGCGGGCGGACGCTGTGGGAACGGAAGACTTCTTCGTGCTGCCCGACGTGGGCGCCAAGACTGCAGAAATAATGCAGGGAGAAGGCTCCGTGGCAGAAAAGCAGGCAAAGAAAGACGCCCTAATGGAGGAATTCTCCCTCAAGAGCGAGCG
>JAGCCD010000214.1 GCA_017651785.1 Bacteroidales bacterium | reverse complement strand
TATGCTGCGACGGGAATGTGAGCGTGAGTTTCAATTCCTCCGGAGAACCCGTTATAGAGCCCGATGACGCCTGCGGCACTTCCATTACCATTACGCCGGTTGCCGGTGAGGACGAGTATTTCGTTGCCGTTCTTCCCGCCACCATCAACGGTTTCCAGATCAAGTTCTTCGACTCCAACAACAACAGGCTTGCCAAGATCTCAACGGACAAGACCCTTACCGTTGGCAGGAGCAAGATCGTAAACCTCGGAGACCTTGCCCAGCTTTCCGCCCCCATTCTGCAAAAAGACGATTATATCAACCTGAGTGCTGAAGAAACGTCCAACTGCTATATTACCGGACTGGGCGATTATAAGTTCAAAGCCACCGTGCGCGGCTGCACCGGCAATGCCCTGTCAGACACTCCTGTTCATGCCCAGGTCCTTTGGGAGGCCAACAGCACCGGTAAAGAAACTGTCAGTGTCAGTTTTGGCTACATCGTAAAAGACGTCTCTTTTGAAGACGATTATGTATATTTCACTACCAACAGAGTCGGCAGCGCGCTTATAGCAGTCTATAACGAAGACTACTCCAAGTGCCTTTGGAGCTGGCATATATGGGTCTGGCCGGACTATTACAACAACGCCAACCCTCTGGTTACATTCTCAGAGAAAACCAAGAATGCACTGAGTCTCGGGGCTGTTTATCTGATGGACCGCAACCTTGGCGCCGATTCCGATTACCCCGCCGCCGGAGCTAAGAGCGACATCAGGTCCTGGGGATTCGTATATCAGTGGGGCCGTAAAGACCCGTTCCAGCCCCGTAAGAGGTATTATGCCGGTTCCCAGCCAGCGAATGTCCTTTCTACGTCCGTAGCTTCAAACGCTTCTGAGTCAATCCAATATGCCATAGAGCATCCCACCACTTATATTTACTCTACGGCTTCCAGCAAAGACTGGATCGTAGGCACCCAGAACAACAACCTGTGGGGAACCACCAAGACCGAGTACGACCCCTGTCCTCCCGGTTGGAAGGTCCCCGGGGAGCGCGTGTTCGAGAACGCTTTCGGCTCCACAAAGAACCAGACCGTAGTCCCTCCGGACGATTATATCGGATTCAACCTGCATAATTGGATAGGGGTTGACAGCAGGGACCAGATGATTTACTACCCCGTTCCCGGCTACCTTGAAGGAACTACCGATCAGACCTATGTCAACTCCAGCACGGTTTCCCACTACTGGACTACGGGCACCAGCGGTACTTATGCCTATGTGATGTCGACCCGGTTGCTGTCACAGCAAATCAGTCCCAAGGGCACGATCTCCCGCCACCGCGGAGTTCACGTAAGGTGTATGCTGGACAGGGAGCTCCCTCCCGTAAGGGTTACCGGAGTGAGTCTGGACCACTCTTCCCTGAGTCTGAGCATCAACCAGTCCGTTACTCTCAAGGCCTCCGTCATACCGGCAAATTCCTCCAATACGGCCGTTACCTGGAAGTCTTCCGACGCCACCAAGGTTTATGTGGACACCAACGGAAAGGTTACCGGCCTGGCAAGTACTAAAGTCAATGGTGTAGATCACCCTTGCACTGTCACGGTAACTACGGACGACGGCAAATTTACCGCTACGTGCCAGGTTTCTGTCGCTCCTTCCGATATCCGCGACCTCAGCGAGGACGGAGAAACCGCCAACTGTTACATCGTATATGAGGCGGGAAAGTATAGTTTCCCTGTTACCGTGAAGGGCAACAGCAACGAATCCGTGGGCAGTGTCGCCAGCCTTGAGATACTGTGGCAGACCACTATGTCATCCACTTACTCCAGCGGCAATTCCCCGATTATTCCTTCCGTAGTACTGGTAGACGGCACCTGTCAGTTCGAAATCATCAATTTCATTGACGGCAATGCCGTAATCGCCGCCAAGAGTTCCAACGGCACAATCCTATGGAGCTGGCATATATGGGCGTGTGCCGGGTACAATCCCAGCAATTCCGCCTATCAGCAGGTGTATAACAATAATGCCGGTACGGTGATGGACCGCAACCTCGGTGCCCTGAGCGCCACCGCGAATGACGCAAAGACCCTCGGCCTGTATTATCAGTGGGGACGCAAGGATCCTTTCACGGGTCCGGCAACTATCGCGACCACATATACCGGAGTATCTACCTACCCTTCCCCCTGGGCCAAGGTTGCATGCTCGTCTTCATATGGTACTGTAGATTATGCCGTCAAGCATCCAACCACATTCATTACCAAGAATACCGATGGTGACTGGATGTATAGTGAGAATACCGGTCTATGGTCTTCTTCAACAAAGACTATGTACGATCCCTGCCCTCCCGGCTGGCGTGTTCCCAAGGGAGGCACATCCGGTCTTTGGGCCACGGCTTCGGGCCAGACCCAGTCCTTTGTAAGCGGCCCCAATGCTTACGGACACGTGATTTCCGACATTTTGGCCCCTGGAGCGGTGTGGTATCCGTTTACTGGCGTAAAGGGCGCCAGCGACGGCGTGTTTACGAATCTTGCCCAGTATGGTTTCTATTGGAGTGCAAACCATATGAAGACCGGTTATGCATACAGTTTCAACCTCTACTCAGGTTCGGCCAAAAAGTGCCTGACTGCCGCCAACTACCAGAAAGCCGGCGCTGTGCCCGTGCGTTGCGTTATGATGTAGAGTCAATAACTCCACTATTTTTGGATTATTGCAGAAATTTGATTAATATTGCGTGTTTTTAAGACTTTAAATCAATCATCAATAAGTATGAAAAAAGTTATTTTAGTCATTGCTTCAGTGCTCGCACTCTCAGCAGGCGCGTTTGCACAGGATACGTTCTATCCCGGCCTTACCCTTGGCCTCAAGGGCGGCGTAGGCTACACCGTCGGTGAAGGCGGAGACATCCTTGGCGATTTCATGAACTCCAAGCTCTTCTCTCCCGCAGCTGCTCTTGACCTGGGCTATCAGATCAGCCCCGTATTCGGTCTCCGTTTAGATGTAAACGGCTGGCAGGGTAAGGGTTGGGTTGTTGACAGCGGCACCCAGAACGGCTACGATTTCACATTCGCCCAGGCTGGACTTGATGCAACATTCGACATCCGCAGCATGTTCAACGGCTACAAGGCCCGTGTATTCAATCCCTATGTGTTCCTTGGTGTCGCCGGTGTCGGCTACATTGCCAACGGCGCAGACAAGAACCGCGTAGACAGGTATTGGGACCCTGTTAAGATCAGCACCGCAGCCCGTGCAGGTATTGGAGCAGACTTCCGTCTGTCAGACCTCCTCGCCATCGAGCTCGAGTACGCTTACAATGCCCAGAGCGACGATTTCAACTCCAAGAACGGCTCATTCCTTGACCACCAGCACAACGTGCTCGCCGGCCTCAAGTTCAACTTCGGCCAGGCAGCAGGCGCCAAGAAGGCAGCCGAGGCAGCCGCCGCAGCAGCTGCTGCAGCAGCAGCACAGGCAGCCGCAGCAGCAGCACGCGAGCAGAAGGAGCTTGACGACGCCATCGCAGAGGCTCTCAAGGCTATCGAGAATGCAGAGAAGGCTCTCGCAGAGAATGACTTCCTCCCCGAGGATGTCGCAGCTATCAACGACGCCATCGCAGCCCTCAAGAAGGCTATCGAGGATAAGGACATCGACGCCATCAAGGCCGGCACCAAGGCTCTCAACGATGCCGTAGACGCCGCCCGCAAGAACCTTGCAGACAAGATCGAGGCAGACAAGAAGGCCGCTGAAGAGAAAGCAGCAGCAGAGAAGGCCGCCTACGAGCAGGCAAGGGCAGACGCTCTCGCAGCAGCCCAGGCCGCAAAGGCTAAGGACATTGTCTACTATGTCATCGGCAAGTGGGACATCCGCAACCAGGAGCGCTACAAGATCAACAACCTCCTCAAGAAGCTCAACGCAGATCCTAACCTCAAGGCTGTCCTCGTCGGCTTCGCAGACCGCGAGACCGGTACCACCGACGGCAACTGGGTACTCTCAGAGAACCGTGCTCACATCGTAGCAGAGGCTCTCGAGGCTGCAGGAATCGCTCCCGAGCGTATCGAGCAGTACTGGTTCGGCGACACCGAGCGCATCTCCAAGATCGCAGAGAAGAACCGTGCAACCGTTCTCCTCACCAAATAAGAGACCTTAAGTACTTCATTATAAAAAGCTTGGTCCCTGTTCGGGCCAAGCTTTTTTTGAGCGCATGCAAGAAATTCGCAACATAGCCATCATCGCCCACGTAGACCACGGCAAAACCACGCTGGTGGACAGGATGATATATCAGGCCAACCTTGTGCGTCAGCCCGAGAACCTTGGCCAGCTTATTCTCGACTCCAACGACCTGGAGCGCGAGAGGGGCATCACCATCCTCGCCAAGAACGTTTCCGTCATCTACAAGGGCGTAAAGATAAACATCATAGACACTCCCGGCCACAGTGACTTTGGCGGAGAGGTGGAAAGGGTACTCAATATGGCGGACGGCGTCCTGCTGCTGGTAGACGCGTTCGAGGGCTGCATGCCCCAGACGCGCTTCGTGCTGCAGAAAGCCATCAGCCTTGGCAAGAAGCCCATAGTAGTCATCAACAAGGTAGACAAGCCCAACTGCAGGCCCGACGAGGTTCAGGAAGAGGTCTTCGACCTTATGTTCAACCTGGACGCCACCGAGGAGCAGCTGGATTTCACCACCATCTACGGCTCGGCCAAGCAGGGCTGGATGTCGCTGGACTGGCGCAAGCCCACAGACAACATCACCCCGCTTCTGGACACCATACTCGATGTCATCCCCGCTCCGCCGGTGGTGGAGGGCACGCCCCAGATGCTCATCTCCTCACTTGAGTATTCTCCTTACGTGGGCAGGATTGCAGTGGGACGCATTACCCGCGGAGAGCTCCGTTCGGGCTCCCAGATCAGCCTCTGCAAGCGTTACGACGTAATCCAGAAGCAGAAGATCAAGCAGCTTATGGTGTTCGAGGGCCTTGGCAAGACGGCCGTAGATTCCGTGAAATGCGGAGACATCTGCGCAGTGGTGGGCATAGACGGCTTCGAGATAGGCGATACCATCGCAGATTTCGAGAACCCCGAGCCCCTGCCGCCCATCGCCATAGACGAGCCTACGATGAGTATGCTCTTCTCCATCAACCATTCCCCCTTCTTCGGCAAGGACGGCAAGTACGTCACGTCCCGCCACATCAAGGAGAGGCTTGACAAGGAACTGGAGAAGAACCTCGCCCTGAGGGTTAAGCCCGGCCTGTCGGCAGATACTTTCGTAGTTTACGGAAGGGGCGTGCTGCATCTGTCGGTGCTCATAGAGACTATGCGCCGCGAGGGCTTCGAGCTGCAGGTGGGCCAGCCCAAGGTGCTGGACAAGACCATAGGCGGCCAGAGGTGCGAACCCATCGAGGACCTGAGCATTGAGGTGCCCGCAGAATTCGTGGGCGCCGCTATAGAGATATCCACCCGCCGCAAGGGCGCCCTCATAAGGATGGAGCCCCGCGGAGACCGTACCCTGCTGGAGTTCGAGATTCCCACCAGGGGCCTTATGGGACTGCGCTCAAACCTTCTCACGGCATCGCAGGGAGAGGCTGTAATAGCACACCGTTTCAAGGAGTACCAGCCCTACAAGGGCGATATAGAGAAGCGCAACAACGG
>JAGCCD010000213.1 GCA_017651785.1 Bacteroidales bacterium | reverse complement strand
CTCGAGGAAGCCCTTGCCGGATTCGAGCCTCAGAATTCCCTGCTCGTCAACGCCAACGTCCACCTCATCACCTTCGGCAGGCAGACAGACCACAACCGCTTCAGCGTAGAGCTCAACGCCAGGTCTGATTCGTATTTCAACATCCCCAAAGACTTCGTGGCTACCGCAAAGGGGGCTCTTGAGGGCCTTTCCACAGGCACCTGGGGCAAAGATTATGTTTTCTCCGGCCTGCAGGCAAACGCAAACCTATATACTGAGGTCGCTTTCGGTTATACCCACAAGCTTTCAGACGCCCTTACCGTCGGCGGCCGCTTCAAGGGACTTGTGGGCCTTGCAGACGTCAACGCCAACATGGATGCCGACGTCCATATCCAGAACTGGAAAGAGTCTGACGAGATTGTGAGCGGCAAGGTAAACGGCACGGTACACCTCGCCTCCCCCGTCGCCCTTGATTTTGCAAAGAACGGCAACAACTACGACCTCTTCGGAACAGATTACGAGCAGATTCTCAACAGTCTCCTTCACGACAACCACCGCAAAATTGCCGGCTGGGGTGCTGCCGTAGACCTTGGCGTATCTTTTGAGCCCATAGACGGTCTGACTCTTGACGCCTCCGTGCTCGATCTGGGTTTCATCCGCTGGAACAGCACCATTCACGGCAACTTCTCATTTGACGAAAGTGTCAAGACGGGAGAAGGCGGCTCAGACCTCGCCTCCAGGATCCTTGCCGTAGAAGATTCGGGACTGCCCGGCTATGCGTCCCTGCTCAACTATACCATTCACGCAGGAGCAAAGTACAGGATGCCTTTCTACGACAGGCTCTCCGTAGGTCTTCTCGGCACCATTCAGAAGCACTACAAGGAGGTTCGCCTTGGAGCCAACGTCTCTCCCCTGGACTTACTGAGCATCGCCGCTTCCGGCGCGCTCACCACCTTCGGAGGAGATTTCGGTCTTGCCCTTAACCTCAGGGTTCCCGGAGTTGACTTCTTTGTGGGTACGGACGCAGTGGTCTTTGCCGCAGGTCCCATCCAGAACTTCTTCGGCAAAAAACTCAACACTCTGCTTACCGCAGGTCTTGTAATAGCTATTTAGTGTATTCTACGGGATTTCCGTAGATATGCCAGAAAATATCCTGAAGGGCGTCTCGGTCGAGGCGCCTTTCTATTTTGGACAGCTTGTGGTCCGTGTAGGCCTTGAATTTCTTGAGGTCTTCCGGAAGATACTTTACTCCAAGATACTCTGAGGTGCCGTTCATAAGGTCGTAGCCCATATAGTTGGTCTTCCAGAGGTGGTAGCCGCCGCGGATGCGGTTGTCCAGGATTGAGCGGAGGTGCTGGTAGCGGTCGTTGCCGTTGTAGGCGGCGCCGTCTGCAATTTCTTCCGGCGTAAGAGGTTTGCCGACGGAAAGATGTATGTGGCCCTTCTGCTGGCGGATGCCGGTAAGGATGCTGTGCAGGTCTTCCTTGGGCTTCTTTACGTAGGGCGCCTCACGGCTCATAAGGATCTCGCGGGCTTTGCGGCCGTCACAGGGCTCATACTCGTAGGAAATGCTCATGGGCACTATGTTGAGCTCCTTGAAATTCTCCTCAAAGCCTTTCTCGCCGCTCATGTCAAACATCTTAAGGAGTCCCTGTTCTGTCTTGTCTATGCCGTTCTTGGCCCTTCCCTCCTTCTGGGCAACCCAGATGGATGCGGTGCCGGAGGTGATGGAAAGGCGGATGTACTTGGACAGCGTGTGGGAATTGAGGTACATCTGGCGGGCGCTGATGCCGCGGATGACCTTGATCATTCTGTTGGACTTCATAAGATCCTCTATGAGAGGACTTTGTATAAGGTTGCTGCCCACGCACAGCTCTGCGAAAGGATAGCCGGATGCATGCATGGCATACAGGATGAGAGCCGGATCCAGCACTATGTCCCTGTGGTTTGAGACCGCCAGGAACTTGCCGTTTACCGAGGAAAGGTTCTCCATACCGCTGAAGGTGAAACCTTCTGACGTGCGGGCAAGTACGGCATTTATTACGTCTACCATCACGACGGCCTGGAACTCGTCTATGCTCCTTACCTTGCGAAGCGTCTGCGCCAGAGTGTTTACGTTTGCTTTGGGAAACAGATACTTGGAGATAAGGGGAAGCATTGGGTGCCGGGAAACCCGGTCGAGAGCCTGGACGGCTTCTTCGTCGCTGTAGGGACGTATATCCTCAAATTCTGACAGGTCTACCATTGTTCTTATATGTGTGCAGCACAAATTTAGGAATTATCTTCTGAATAGCAAAGAAGAATCTCCATAACTGAGGAATCGGTAGTCTGAGCCTAGCGCGTGGTTGTATATGGTGCGCCAGTCCCCTCCTACAAATGCGCTGATGAGCAGCAGCAAGGTACTCTGAGGCTGATGGAAATTGGTCACCAGGGCGTCCACAAGCCTGAATCTGAATCCCGGGACGATTATGATGCGGGTGCCGAGGCGCAGGCGCTCAAGTCCGTTGCGGTCCAGATAGTCGGCCAGCGCTGAAAGAGCCTCCTGCGTGCTTATTTCCTGGTTTCCGCTATACGGATCCCACTG
>JAGCCD010000212.1 GCA_017651785.1 Bacteroidales bacterium | reverse complement strand
TACCCTTGAGGCCGCAATCCGCAACTCCGGACTCAGGGACGGAATGACCATTTCCTTCCACCATCACTTCCGCGGCGGAGACAAGGTCGTGAACCTTGTCGTAGACAAACTGGCTGAAATGGGCTTCAAAGACCTCAAGCTCGCAGCCTCAAGCCTTTCTGACGTGCACGCACCTCTTATTGAGCATATCAGGAACGGCGTCATAACCGGCATTTCAACATCAGGCCTTCGCGGAGAGCTCGCAAACGAGATTTCCCACGGCCTAATGAAGGAGCCCGTGGTGTTCCGCTCGCACGGCGGACGCGGCAGCGCCATCGCTAGCGGCGAGCTGCACATAGACGTGGCCTTCCTGGGCGCCTCTTCCTGCGACGAGCTGGGCAACGCCTCCGGCTGCCCCCGTTCAGAGAACGCAAAATCCATCTGCGGCTCCCTGGGCTACGCCCTTCCGGACGCCCAGTACGCAGATCACGTAATAGTACTGACTGACGACCTGGTGGAATATCCCAACGTCCCCAAGTCAATCTCCGCCTGCCAGGTAGAGTCCGTTGTGGTGGTTGAGTCCGTCGGAGACAGCGCCAAGATTTCTTCCGGCGCCATACGCGATTCCAAGAACCCGCGCGATATCCTCCTTGCCAAGCAGGCCGCCAAAGTCATCATAAACAGCGGCTACTTCGTAGACGGCTTCTCCATTCAGACCGGCACCGGCGGCGCCTCTCTGGCAGTGGTCAAGTACATAAGGGAGAGTATGATAGAGAAGGGCATAAAGGCATCCTTCGCCCTTGGCGGCATCACCGCCCATATGGTCAAGCTGCACGAGGAGGGCCTGATAGGCCGCCTCATAGACGTGCAGTCGTTCGACAAAGTGGCTGCCGAATCCATTGCCAAGGACCAGCTGCACCAGGAAGTTTCCGCGGTTGAGTATGCCAGCGCAGAGCACAAGGGTTCGGCTGTGCATGCCCTCGATATCGTGATCCTGTCGGCACTTGAGGTTGACGTAGACTTCAACGTGAACGTGCTCGTGGGCTCAGATGGAATAATCCGCGGCGCCGTGGGCGGTCATCCCGACACGGCTGAAGACAGCGCCCTGAGCATCATCGTTTGCCCTCTGCTCCGCGGCCGCATTCCTTGCGTGGTACCTCACGTCACAACCCTCATCACTCCCGGCAGCAGCGTGGATGTAGTGGTGACGGAATACGGCATAGCCGTCAATCCCGCCCGTCCCGAGCTTGCTGCACGCCTTAGCGAGGCAGGCCTGAAAGTGGTTGACATTCACGACCTTGCGGCCAAGGCCACCAGCATCATCGGCACTCCCGATCCGCTGCCTTTCGGAGACCGTACCGTGGGCATAGTGATGAACCGTCACGGCAAGGTGCTGGACGAGATAAAGAACATCAAGTGATAACTCTGCAACAGCTGCTCGCGAGCAGGGACGAGCGTGCCGCCCACGAGGAGGCGCTGCTCCGTGAGCACCCCGGCAAAGTGCTGGTGTGCCTCACGGTCATCCCTCCGGGGAGCGAGAAACGCACTCACTGGAGCGTGCGGGTTGCCCAGGCCGGTATTCTTGCAGTACGCGAGGGTCTCGCCCCTTGCTACGAAGAATGTCTGGACCTGGACACGGGCTACGAGGCCTATTTTCTCGTGAGCGGAGACCCGCTGGGCGTAAAGCGCGCGTGCTGCAGCATAGAAGACACCCATCCCTGGGGCAGACTCATGGACATAGATGTCCTGGAGCCTGCTCCCGGGGGAGCGGTGCCGCTGAGCCGCAGCGCGGTGGGGCTTTCCGCCCGCCGGTGCCTTGTTTGCGACAGGCCGGCACACGAGTGCATGCGCAGCCGTACCCATACTCTTGAGCAGTTGCAGGAAAAGATAAAAGTCATTTACGATTCCGGTGGAGCCTACTTTTAACCCCGAAATTGTGGAACTGCCCCTGGGCGTTCCCCGTTTCCGTCGCAAGCTGGCGTCATTCCTCGAGGCCAATTCCCTCAGGCCCGAGGATGTGGACCAGTACCTTGCCATTCTTGACGCAGACGGGGAAATACTTGCCGGGGGCGGCCTCAAGGGCGATGTCATCAAGTGCATCGCCGTAGGGGAGGTGGCGCGCTCGCAGGGCCTTGCGGCGCCGCTGGTGTCGCGCCTTGTGGCAGAGGCTGATGGGCGTGGCTTCAGCTCCGGGAAGGTATTTACCAAGCCGGAGAATGAGCAGGTATTCGGTAGTCTTGGCTTCCTTGTACTGGCGCGTGCGCCCCGGGCCGTCTTTATGGAGAACGGCAGAGGACTGGAAGAGTACTGCTCGCAGCTTCGCGCCCTGCGCTCCTGCGGCCGCGCCGGAATAATAGTAATGAACGCCAACCCCTTCACCCTCGGCCACTTGCATCTCGTGCGCGAAGCCGCCTCGAAGGTGGACAAACTCTTTGTCATACCGGTTGCAGAGGAGGGGCAGCGCTTCCCGTATGAGGAGCGGCTGGATATGATACGCCGCGGCTGCGGTTCGCTTGCCACGGTTGTTCCGGGTAGCGAATGGCAGATATCGGCCGCAACGTTCCCCACGTATTTCCTGAAGGACCTGTCGGAGGCTGCAGAAACGCAGATGAGGCTGGATATTAGCCTGTTCTGCTCTTACATAGCACCGGCTCTGGGGGCGAGCGTCCGCTTTGCGGGCAGCGAGCCGCTGGACCCGCTCACGGCGCGCTACAACGCCATTATGAGCGAAATGCTGCCGCAGGCAGGCATAGAGTTCGTGGAAGTGCCGCGCCTTTGCAGCGGGGAAGGTCCCGTGAGCGCCTCGCGCGTGCGTGCCGCTCTTGATAAGGGTACATACCCCTGCGGGCTGGTGCCTCCGGAAACCCGGCCTTACCTGCTTGCAGACCTTATGGCCCGGGCCCTGCGCCTGGAGCTGGACGCTCCCTGCAAGCCCGGCCTGGTAGACCCTTCAGGCAACGGCTCCCACAAGGATATGGACTATGCCCTTATGAAGGGCAGCATAGACGTCATAAGGCGCTCATTCACAAAGTATTTCAATCCTTCTGACCCTGTGGCCGCAGGCCGCGCCGCAGAGGCCGACCTCCTTGCCTTCACCGGCGGCGTAAACACCTACCGCGGCGCCATATTCTGCCACTATATCCTGGCTTATGCCGCTTTGCAGACAGATAATTTGTCTGAAGGTATTTCTGAGCTTGCATCGCTGGTAAAGCCCTCCGCAGACTCGCACGGCGGCAGGGCAGTGGCCCAGTACGGAGTAAAGGGCGCCCTTGCAATGGCAAAAGGCGGCTACGCGGAGCTGTTCGGCGACTGGCTTCCTTATTACAGGAGCGTAAAGGACGACGAATACGCACTGCAGCGCACCCTGCTGCATATTATGTCCACATTGGACGACACCTGCATAATCCACAGGGCAGGAATGGAAATGGCCGGGCAGGTAAAGCGCGAGGCCGCCATTATGCTGGCGGACTTCTCGCCCGCAGCCCTTGAAGTAATGGACGCAGTTTTCAAGTCCCGCGGCATTTCCCCGGGCGGCAGCGCCGATATGCTGTCGCTCACAGTATTTGCAGATTCAATAGTACCAAATAACACAATTAACTAACACTCAAACCATTATGGTAGAATTCAACCCTCAGGGCGTTTATCTTCTGGACGGCAAGACCCTTGTCACAGATCCCGCCGGTCTCCCTTCTCCGGACGAGGCCCGCGAAAACACCATCGCCTACGGCATCCTCCGCGCGCACGACGTGGACGGATCCAAAGGCAAGAAGATGCGCATCCTCTTCGATGCCTTGGCATCGCACGACATCACCTATGTAGGTATCATCCAGACGGCACGCGCCAGCGGACTGGAGAAGTTCCCCATCCCATACGCAATGACCAACTGCCACAACTCCCTCTGCGCAGTGGGCGGTACCATCAACGAGGACGACCACGTCTTCGGCCTTTCTGCCGCAAAGAAGTACGGCGGCATCTATGTCCCTGCAAACCAGGCCGTTATCCACCAGTACGTGCGTGAGAAGCTCTCCGGCTGCGGCCGTATGGTCCTTGGTTCCGACTCCCACACGCGTTACGGCTCCCTCGGATGCATGGGCGTAGGCGAAGGCGGCGGCGAGCTGGTTAAGCAGCTTCTGCGCAACACCTGGGACATCAACGCTCCCGAGGTGGTGCTGGTATGGCTCGAGGGCAAGCCCAGGCACGGCGTAGGTCCCCACGACGTTGCCATCTCCCTCGTCAAGGCAGTGTTCGAGACGGGAGTGGTGAAGAACAAAGTGCTCGAGTTCGCCGGCCCAGGCGTGAAGGAACTCCCCATCGACTTCCGCAACGGTATCGACGTTATGACAACGGAGACCACCTGCCTCAGCTCCATCTGGGTAACGGACGACGCGGTGAAGGAATACTTCACAATGCACGAGCGTCCCGAGGCCTTTAAGGAACTCAAGCCTGGCAAGGTCGCATATTACGACAGTATGATCCGTATCGACCTCAGCACCCAGGAGTGTATGATCGCCCTTCCGTACCACCCCTCCAACGCCTTCACCATCCACGAACTGCAGGCAGATCCCGAGGGCATCCTGAAAGCCGTAGAGGAAGACACCCGCAAGCGCTTCGGCGACAAGGTGCAGGTAGACCTGGCGTCCAAGATAAAAGACGGCAAAGTGGTTGCAGACCAGGCGCTTATAGCAGGATGCTCGGGCGGTACCTACGACAACCTCTCCGAGGCCGCTTCCATCCTCAAGGGCAAAACCATAGGCAACGACTACTTCACTATGAGCTGCTATCCGCAGTCTATTCCGGTGTACCTTGCTACCACCCGCAACCATATCGCAGAAGAGCTGCTCGAGGCCGGCGTAGTAATCAAGCCAGCTTTCTGCGGACCTTGCTTCGGCGCCGGAGACGTCCCCGCCAACAACGGCCTCTCCATCCGTCACGCCACCCGCAACTTCCCCAACCGTGAGGGCTCCAAGCCCGGTCAGGGGCAGATTTCGCTGGTAGCGCTTATGGACGCCCGTTCAATCGCTGCAACCGCGGCAAACGGAGGAGTGATCACCGCCGCTTCCGATATCGAATACGAAGACAGGCACGAGCGCTACAGCTTCGACGGCCGCATCTACAAGAGCCGCGTCTACGACGGCTTCGGCAAGGCCGACTTGAGCGTAGAGCTGCGCTACGGTCCCAATATCAAGG
>JAGCCD010000211.1 GCA_017651785.1 Bacteroidales bacterium | reverse complement strand
GTCCACGCGTACAGGGAATCTGCCGTGCGGAAGATGGTGGAGCGGACACGGTCGTTATGATAGACCACATACTCCAGCGTACGGGTGGAATCTTTGCTGTAATATGCCTCTACGTCGTTGCCGGCACGCATACGGCGCACGTCGAATATGCTGTCCAGGCGCTCGGCAAGCGTGTACGCGTCTTTTGCGCCAAGGCCCAGCCTGCCCATAAGGCCGGTGAAGGTCTCCCCTTCCTTGACTTTCAGGTACTCGGGGTTGTAGTCCTCAGTGAAGAAGCCGAGGATGGGGATAGTGTCTTTCTGCGGGGTGGGCTCTCCCTTGCCCTCCGGATTGCGTTTGCAGCCGGCGGCAAGGACGAGCAGGACGACGCTTAATGCAAATAGACGCCTGATCATTTGACTAGACTGCCCAGGATGCTTCTGGTAAGGGCCTTGATAGCACTTGAAGTGGCGCTTGAGATGGCCTTGCTTCCGGCACTCTGGCTGCTGGATTTCTTCTTGGTATCGCTGTCTTTCTTCTTTTTGCCTGTAACGGAATCTGCCGCAGCCTTGCCGGCGCTCCGGGAAAGGCTTGTTACGGCAGCGCCCACGGCGGCTCCAAGGACAACGGTTCCCAATCCGGCCTTTGCCTTCTTGCCGGACTTGGTTGTCTTGGCGGCCTCTTTCTCACGTGCCTTCTGCTCTTTCTCCCACTCCTTGCGCATGCGCTCCTGCTCCTTAGCCTGCTGGGCCTGGATGCGTTCCTGCTCCGCGCGGGCTTTCTGCTCCTCAATGGCCTGCTGCTGGCGTTCCTGCTCTTCCTGGGCCTTTTTCTGGTCTGACAGGAGAATCTCGAAGGCCGATTCGCGGTCTATCACGGTGTCGTACTTGCCCTTTAGGGGAGAAGCGTTGCGGATATCAAGCCTCTGGCCGTCGGTGATGGCGCCTATCTGGCTGAGGGGGAAAAGGATGCGGGCGCGCTCCACTACGCTGGGTGCGCCCTTTGCGTCAAGGAAACTCACGAGGGCCTCACCTGTCTCAAGAGTAGTGATGGCGTCTGCGGTCTTGAATGCCGGGTTGGCGCGGAAGGTGTCTGCAGCACTGCGGACGGCTTTCTGGTCTTTGGGAGTATAGGCGCGGAGGGCGTGCTGGATTCTGTTTCCCAGCTGTCCGAGGATGCTTTCCGGGATGTCCGTAGGGTTCTGGGTTACGAAGTAGACGCCTACGCCCTTGCTTCGGATGAGGCGGATGACCTGTTCTATCTTGCTTACGAGAGCGGGTGCGGTGTCCGTAAAGAGGGTATGAGCCTCGTCGAAGAAGAAGACGAGTTTGGGAAGGTCGCAGTCTCCGACCTCGGGAAGACGGGCGTAAATGTCTGAAAGAAGCCACAGAAGGAAGGTCGAATAGAGCTTGGGGTTGAGCATGAGCTTGTCTGCGGCAAGCACGCTCATAACGCCCATTCCGTCCTGCGTTGCGAAAAGGTCTTCTATGTCGAAGGCCGGTTCTGCGAAGAACTTCTCCGCGCCCTCGTTCTCAAGCCCCAGAAGGGCGCGCTGGATGGCGCCGATGGTGGCGGAAGTGACGGTGCCGTATTCTACCCTGAACTCGCTTGCGTGCTCGTTGACGTATGCCAGCATGGAGCGAAGGTCCTTAAGATCGATGAGGAGCAGGCCGCGCTCGTCAGCGACCTTGAATACTATGTCCATTACGCCGGACTGCACCTCGTTGAGTCCCATAAGGCGGCTCATAAGGGCGGGGCCCATGTTGGATATGGTTGTGCGCATAGGATGTCCCTGCTCGCCGAAAACGTCGTAGAAACGCACGGGACAGGGGGCGAACCTGGGCTCGGAGATGCCGAATTCGGCGCAGCGCTTTTCTATGAATCCGCTCATGCGGCCAGCCTGGCTGATGCCGCTCAGGTCTCCTTTCATGTCAGCCATAAAGCAGGGAACGCCCGCCTGGCTGAAAGTTTCTGCGAGAACCTGCAGGCTGACGGTTTTACCCGTGCCGGTGGCGCCTGCTATCAAACCGTGACGATTGGCCATGGGGCCTGTGATGCTGATGGGGCCGTTGGGGCCGTGAGCTACGTAGAGTCCGTTGCTGGATGTATACATTTTTCTGAGTCAATTTTCCACAAATATAACTCTAATTTATGAAAAATCAATCGCGCCCGGGGGCCGCGCGGGAGTTGTTTAAAACTGTGTTGAAAACTTCTCGCAGCGAGTGATTGTTTGCAGGGTTCTGTTGGCTAAATTTGTCATCCAAAATCTAAGAATTTAACCGAATCACATAATGGACGTACGAAAAACCAACGGCTTAATTGAAGAATACGACAAGGCCAAACTAGCCAGGGGAATACACCAGGCATACAAGAGTGCAGGACAGTATTGCGACGATTCCATCGTTGTATCAATCATCAACAATCTTTATATCTACGACGGCATCTACAGTTCCGAGATCCGCCGCCAGGTCGTGGATTCGCTGATGAGCATCAACAAGAAAGTCGCCCTTGCATACATTGAGAAATTCGACGCAGACCTTGACCTGCGCAAGAAAAGAGACTTCATAAAGGACTACATCGCAGCCACCAACGCGGCTACAGGTTCCAAGTTCGACGCCAACGCCAACGTTACGCGCAAGAACATCGTCACCCTTGGTAACGAGCTCTATAAAGAGAACAATATCAAGCAGAACCGCTACATCATGTGCGACAAGATCAAGACCCTGTACGGCCGCCATCTGGCAGACCAGTACCTCAAGGATCTGAACTCGCACGTACTCTACAAGCACGACGATAGCGGTACTCCCGGCTTCCCCTACTGCGTGGCCATCACAATGTATCCTTTCCTTATCAGCGGCCTGCGCGAGCTGGGCGGCGTATCCGTCGCTCCTACCGACCTCAAGAGCTTCTGCGGCGAGTTCATCAACCTCGTATACTCCGTCTCTTCCCAGTTCATGGGCGCCGTAGCCACTCCGGAGTTCCTGATGTACTTCGACTACTTCCTCCGCAAAGACTACGGAGACGACTACCTCGACAAACTGGACGAAGTAGTTGAACTGAACGTTAAGCAGAGAACCCTCCGCAAGGTGATAGACAACTACTTCCAGCAGGTCATCCACTCCATGAACATGCCCGCTGGCAACCGCGGATACCAGACCGTTTTCTGGAACATCTCCTACTTCGACAAGCCCTACTTCGAGGGCGTGTTCGGAGACTTCCGCTTCCCCGACGGTTCCGCTCCCAAGTGGGAGACCCTGGACTGGCTGCAGCGTCACTTCATGAACTGGTTCAACGAGGAGCGCACCCACTATATCCTTACCTTCCCCGTAGAGACAATGGCTCTCCTTACGGACGGCGGAGACGACTTCGCAGACAAGGATTACGCAGACTTCACCGCAGAGATGTGGTCCAAGGGACACAGCTTCTTCTGCTACCTTTCCAACAGCCCCGACTCCCTGAGCAGTTGCTGCCGTCTGCGCAACTCCCTCAAGGATATGGAAGACTCCAGCCACAACCACACCCAGCACCAGTATTCAATGGGTACGGCATCTGTGAGCACCGGCTCCAAGTCCGTCATGACCATCAACCTGAACCGTCTCATCCAGGACGCCGTACGCCGCTATTTCGCAGAGAGGCGCGGCGTGCACCTGGAGGCAGGCAAGAGGCTTGATCCCGTGAGCAACTTCTACGACAAAGACGACCTGTATACCAACTACATAGCCAAAGACATCCGCGAGATGACCGAGCGCGTGCACAAGTACCAGATCGCCTTCAACGAGATTATCAAAGACTTCCTCAAGGCGGAGATGCTGGACGTCTACAAAGCCGGCTTCATCGACATGAAACGCCAGTACCTCACCGTGGGCGTGAACGGCCTCACGGAGGCTGCCGAGTTCCTTGGCCTGGAGGTCTCCCCCAACCCCGAATACGGCGCATTCGTAAACACCATCCTCGAGACCATAAACATTGCCAACCGCAAGGACAAGACTCCTGACGCGATGTTCAACACTGAGTTCGTGCCCGCAGAGAACCTTGCCGCAAAGAACTACAAGTGGGACAAGAAAGACGGCTACTTCGTATCCGACAAGCACAACCTCTACAGCTCCTACTTCTACAATCCCGAGGACACCGGCGTCTCCATGATAGACAAGTTCAAGCTCCACGGAGAAGACTTCGTGAAGTACCTTGACGGCGGATCGGCACTTCATATGAACATTGCCGAGCATCTCAGCAAGGAGCAGTACCGCAGCCTCCTCAAGACTGCCGCCCATTATGGCACCAACTACTTCACCTTCAACTGCCGCAACACC
>JAGCCD010000210.1 GCA_017651785.1 Bacteroidales bacterium | reverse complement strand
GTCGTTGATGTAGAAGTTGCCCGCGGCGTAACGGAGCTCCTGCGTGATCTTCTCTACCGCCATACGGTCTTTGCCGAATACGGCGCCGGTGAGGCCGTACGGGGAGGTTTGGTCGCACAGTGCGACGGTTTCCCAGACTTTGTCGTCGTCGTAGGGGAAGACGGTGAGGACGGGGCCGAAGATCTCTTCTTCCATACTCTTGAAGTGAGGGTTTGAGGTCTCTATGACCGTGGGCTCCACAAAGTAGCCGACGCTCTTGTCCCTCTTGCCGCCCAGGACTATCTTTGCCTCAGGCGACTCCTCTGCATAGGAGATATAGGAGTTGCACTTGTCCCACGAGGCCTCATCTATCACGGCGTTGATGTAGTTGGAGGCGTCGCGCACATCGCCCATCCTGACCTCTGAAGCGTACTTTTTCATAATGTCAAGCACAGGGGCCCAAAGGCTCTTGGGGATGTACATGCGGGATGCGGCGGAGCACTTCTGGCCCTGGAACTCGAAGGCGCCGCAGAAAGCGGCCGTAGCCACTGCCTGCACGTCTGCCGAGGGGTGCACGAAGATGAAGTCTTTGCCGCCGGTCTCTCCAACGATTCTGGGATAGCCGATGTACTTGCCCAGATTCTCACCCGCCTGACGCCACAGGCTGTTGAAGGTTGCGGTGGAGCCTGTGAAGTGGATTCCGGAGAACCACTTTGACTGCGTTGCCACCTTGCCTATGAGGGCGCCGCTGCCGGGAAGGAAGTTAACCACGCCGTCCGGCAGGCCGGCCTCCTTGTACAGCTGCATGAGGTAGTAGTTGGAGAGGGTGGCGGTGGCCGAAGGCTTCCAGATTGCCACGTTACCCATAAGGACGGGCGTCATGCAAAGGTTGGAAGCTATGGAGGTGAAGTTGAACGGGGTTACTGCGAGCACAAAGCCCTCGAGCGGACGGAATTCGGTCTGGTTGATGTTGCCGGCGCCGTTCTTGGGCTGCATGCCGTAGATCTTTGATGCGTAATGTACGTTGTAGCGGAAGAAGTCTATTGTCTCACAGGCGGAGTCTATTTCTGCCTGATAGATGTTCTTTGACTGGCCCAGCATGCAGGCGGCGTTCATTATGGGGCGGTACTTGGTGGCAAGGAGCTCGGCCATCTTGAGAACGATGGCGGCCCTGGTGGTCCAGGGGGTGCGGCTCCATTGCCTATGTGCCTCCATAGCGGCGTCTATTGCCATCTGCACTTCTTTCTCGCCGACTTTGTGGTAAGTGGCGAGGACGTGGCCGTGGTCGTGCGGGCAGACCACTTTGCCAATGTCGCCGGTGCGGATCTCTTTGCCGCCGATGATGATGGGTATGTCTACTACAGTGTTCCACTGGCGCTCAAGCTCCTTGTCAAGCGCTATGCGCTCGGGGGAGCCTGCCAGGTAGGATTTTACCGGCTCGTTTGCCGGGGAAGGGAAAGAAATGACGGAGTTGTCCATTAGTTTGTTATAGTGTGTGGTTTATTCTGCCATGGCGAAGGTTATGCCATTGGTCTTGTTCCATTCTCCGCGGGTGAAGTCGGGCATTACGACCGGCATGGAACCGTGGTTTATGGATACCTCTGTGAGTTCTACGAGAGAGCTCCACTCGGCGGCGTCGTATACGTCCTGGTCAAGGGGAAGGCCGTGCTTGAGGCAGTAGATGAGGCGGTAGTCCATTATGAAGTCCATTCCGCCGTGGCCGCCTACCTGACGTGCAAGGTCCTCTATCTGGGTGACGAAGGGATACTTGTACTGCTGCATGATGGCGTCGCGCTCTGCGTCTGACATGAATTCCTCTGCGTCCAGGTTGTCGTAGGCTACATCCTTAAGCGCCGCTCCGCCAAGGGCAAGGCCCTCTACGGGATATTTGTTGGCATAGCCCTTTGTGCCCTGGATCTGATACATACGGCTGTAGGGCTGAGGGGTGACGACCCTGTGCTCTATGAGGATGGTCTTGCCGTTGCGGGTGCGGATGAGGGTGCTGGTGTTGTCTCCGTTGGCATATTTGGGGACGGCGCCCTTGCCGTAACGTTCGTCAGCCTTGTCCTGGCCGGCGAAGGCGTCGGAGTCCATAGACACCAGGACGTCCATCTTGTCTCCGCGGTGGATATTGAGGTCCTGGCAGACGGGGCCGATGCCGTGGGTGGGATATACGTCTCCGTGATGGTCTTTGTTGTAGGTCATGCGCCAGTCGCCCTGATAGTTGTCCCAATAGGGCTCGAGGTTGTGGCAGTAGGAACCCTCTACGTGGACGATTTCGCCGAAGAGGCCCTGCTGGGCCATGTTCAGGCAGGTGAGCTCGAAGAAGTCGTAGCAGCAGTTCTCAAGCATCATGCAGTGCTTGCGGGTGCGCTCGGAGGTGTTTACCAGATCCCAGCACTCCTTGATGCTGGTGGCTGCGGGAACCTCGATTGCCACGTGCTTGCCGTGCTCCATTGCATATACTGCGATGGGGGTGTGGAGCTGCCAGGGAACGGCGAGGTACACATGGTCTACGTCTTCCAGTTCGCAGAGTTGCTTGTAGCCCTCGGGGCCGGAGAACTCGTGGATGGCACGGGGGGCGCCGTGAGACTCGAGTATTTTCTGGGCATTCTCTACGCGGTCTGGATACAGGTCGCAGAGGGCGACGAGGGAGGCGTCTTCAAGGTAAGGGAAACGGTGGACGGCACCGGAGCCGCGGTCTCCAAGGCCTACGAGGCCGATTCTTACGTGCTCTATGGGCTCGGCGGCGAAGCCCAGCATAGACTGCTGGTCTG
>JAGCCD010000209.1 GCA_017651785.1 Bacteroidales bacterium | reverse complement strand
GTGCAGAGGTTCCACTTGCCAAGGGTAAGGATGGCCTTGAGTATGCAGCTCCAGTCCGAGAACGGACTTGCCTGCCCGAAGGCAATCCTGTCCACGAAGTCGAAGTCTACAACCAGCTTGCCCATCGGGAACTTGTTTCCCAGCACCACCCAGTTCATCTTGCGGTGCAGCTCGTCCTCTACTAGGTTATAGCTCCAGATGGTCTTCCAGTGGGGGAAGAAGCTGCCGTTCCAGTAAAGATTGTATGAATATGAGTCCTGGGTGCCGAGGGAAATGGGGGAGGGTGCGAACTGGGCGCTGATGGCCTGCCCCTCTTTGGGCTCGAACGTAGCGCTCACGCCGAATGCGTAGTACTGATAGAAACGGCTGGTAAAGGCGCCGTAGTAGTAAACGTCGATAGGGGCGGAATCCACCTCATAGCCGCCCACCATAATGGGGTGCTTGCCGAAGGTGAAAGACCACTTTTGGGTCGCCTGCCACTTGAGCCACAGGAAATCGGTGGCGTTGAACGGGTTGTCTTCTATGATGCGCTTGTTCATCCTCTGGCGGACGCGGAAAGTGAGGCCGTCCGCTATCTGCCCGGTCATATGGATGTTGAAATAATCGCCCTGGAAGTGGGAATCGTACACTCCGTCCGTGGTCTGCTGATGGAAGGTGGCGCGGGTGTCTACCCAGATGTCGTCTATGTGCGTCTGCTGGGCTGCGGCGGATACAGTTGCCGCAAGGCCGAGAAGGATAATGCAAAGTCTTTTCATATGGGCCGCAAAGTTGGGGAATTTCCAGCAAAAAATCGCTATATTTGGCCACAAATGATACGTAAAATGAAAAAATTCCTTTTCCCCCTTGCCGCCTGCGCGGCTCTTCTGGCCGCCTGCAATGACGGTCAGGTAAAATTTACCGTAAACGTCCAGGATCCCCAGGGCGCAACGGTAGACATTATCGACTACACCACCCAGGACGTGCTGGCGAGCGCCACCCCCGACGACAACGCGGCAACCCTCACCCTTCAGGGCAAGGCTCCCAAAGACGCCCTTCTTGGCGTAAGGATGGAAGACGAATCCTGGATTTCCATCTTCTTTAACGACGGAGAAGAAGTGAACGTAGACCTGGCAAACCGCGCACTTTCCGGCTCGGAGCTCAACGACCAGGTGGGCTACTTCGACAACAAGCTCAACGACGACTACGAGAGCCTCAACGACTTTGCGGAAGAGATCGGAGAGCTTGACGAGGCAGAGCAGATAGTGAAGATAACCGAGCTGCAGGCCAAGGCAAACGGCTTCCTTGAAGGCATTAAGGACATGGTGAAGAGCAACAAGGACAATCTCCTTCCCGCCGCATTCATGGAATATGTGGTAAACTTCATCGACAAGGACGAACTGGAAGAAGAGGGCCTACTGGATCCCTCGCTTCCCTATATCCAGCATCCCTACGCCCAAAGCGTACTTAAGCGCGTAGAAGAGGCAGAGGCAAAGCAGGCAGAGGCAGAGGCCGAGGCAGACAAGATCATCGGCACCAAATTCATTGATCTGGAAGAGCCCGACGTAAACGGCAACATGCACAAACTCAGCGAGTTCGTTGGTAACGGCAAGTGGGTCCTGATAGACTTCTGGGCGGCCTGGTGCGGCCCCTGCCGCGGTGAAATGCCCAATGTCGTGGCCAACTACAAGAAATACCACGACAAGGGCTTCGACATCGTGGGCCTGTCTTTCGACAACGACAAAGACGCCTGGGTCAAGGCCATAAAAGAGCTTGACATGCCCTGGAACCACCTTTCAGACCTCAAGGGCTGGGAAAGCGCAGCAGCCGGCGTTTACGGCATCCGTGCCATTCCCGCCAGCCTCCTGGTAGATCCCGAGGGCACCGTCGTAGCCCGCAACCTCCGCGGCGACGCCCTTGGCTCAAAGCTCGCCGAGATCTTCGACTGACGTCCTGTACGGCATAAAACTAAGCCGGCCCTCCATCAGGAAGGCCGGCTTGCTTTTTAGCTTGCGCTGGAGATTACTCTGCAGGGACCTCTGTGCTGGGGGCGTCCTGGCTCACGGGAGCGGTGGGGAATGCAGGAAGCTCCTCTGCTTCTGCGTTCTCTATGCGGTCCGTTACGTCAATTCCGGTTCCGGAGGTTCCGGTGGTGAAGGAAGAGATGATGGACAGGACGATGATGAAGGATACGAGGCCCCAGGTAATCTTCTCGAGGATGTCTGCCGTCTGGCGGACACCGAAGGTCTGGTTGCCGGCTACGAAATTGCTGGCCATGCCGCCGCCCTTTCCGTTCTGGAGAAGGACCACGATGATGAGCAGTACGGCAGCGATTACGACCAACACGGCAAGGATGGTGAATAGTGCGTTCATATCAGTTTTTGTCTAATTTTTCAATAAGGGATGCAAAGTAAACACTTTTTTCCGGATATAACAAAATTAGTTTGGAATAAATTTGCTTCGCTTCGTCTCTATATCCCTGTTCTGCATAGATTTGGGCAAGGGTTTCAGTGCACAGGTCCAGGCCTTCCTGCATCTGTTCCGGCTCAATCTCCCGCTCGGAAGTGGCGAAGCCGGAATAGATGTTGTCGTCTTCCCGGCGCACCGCCTTGTACTGCGAGGAGGTGAAATAATCTCCGCCCACCACAAAGATGGAGCGGGCCTCTGCCCGGGGCTCTTCTTCCTTGGGCTCGGGAGGAGTCTGCACAAGGCCGGAAACCAGCCTGGACACGTCTGAATCCGAATAATCGGACGTGCGGCTTGAATGCAGAAGGGC
>JAGCCD010000208.1 GCA_017651785.1 Bacteroidales bacterium | reverse complement strand
TGCGGTTAATAAGCCGCATGAGACAATAATACCCCGTATTATACCCAAATACACTTTATTCCCAGCACCACAAAAAAGCCGCAGGCAAATTGCTTGCGGCTTTTTTCGTTCTTCCCACCCCTACAGTTTCGCGAAGGCTTTTGAGAGCCTGCCGTCCACGCAGATCTCAAGGGGCGAGGAGAGGCGGACGTGGCGGAGGAACTGGGTTTCGGATTCGGCGGGCAGGGAGTCGAGGACGGAGAAGTCCAGGTGCTCGCCGGGGCGGCCCCAGGGGTTCACGTTGATGTAACCCACATTGAACGAGGTTAGATTCTGGAAGAAGTGCGTGCCCTGGCTTGGGTCTATCTGGAAGTTCTCGAGCGAGCACTCCACGATTGCCTTTGCCTCGGAGATGTCGCCCCAGTTCACGGGGACGCCGAGGGAGGGCTGGCTTGTGCCCCAGCGGCCGAAACCTATGAGCATATAGCCGCGGCCGGCGGCGCGCATACGGGCGTTGAGTTCGGTGACCTGGGCGGCGATTTCGTGCGTGCGGAGCACGTCCCAGCCGCTTTCCTTCAGATACACCACGTCGCTCACACCCTCAATCCAACCTATGCCCAAGGCACACGTAGACTGCAGGAAGGAGCCCGACTCGTCAATCGCGTCCCAGTTGACCTCGGTGAGGCGGGAGTCGGCGGAGATGGGGCGGACCTGAAGCACGGAGAAGTCTGCCATACCCTCTTTGTCGAAGTCGGCGGCAAACTCAAGTTCCACCTCGCACTGCATCTCCTCGCGGGTGATGCGAAGCAACTCTGTAAGAATCTCCGCAAGCGGGAAGGTCCTGTATTTGAGCATCGAGGCGAAGGTGACATACTTTGGCCCCTCGGCGTACGGGGAATCTACCATACGCATATTGCCGAGGTCCCAGGTAGACACTACCCTCTTGAGCGACGGGAATGATTCGCAGTCAGCGATGCCCAGGCGGCAGAGGTTTGCGGAATCGTCCACAGACGCCTTGAACATACCGGGACGCAGGTCCAGGGCGTACATAACCCTCTGCGTGTCACGCACCGTGAGCTCCGGAGTTGACGTCTGGATGACGTGGCCGGGATACCTGGGGCTGAAGCGGAGCACGTTCTCTCCGTCCACCACCGCCTTGCCCAGCCCGTAAGCGAGCTTCACCACTCCGTCCGACGGTTCCTCGTGCCCCACCGGGTAGAAGTTGACGGACCTTGCCACACCGGACAGCGTGGGGAAGAAGTAGTCCCCCTGCACGCTTCCGCATATCTCCTGCACCACCACGGCCATACGTTCCTCCGAGATGACGTTGCCGCTGGATACGATGTAACTCTTTGCAGATGAGTAGAATACGCTGGCGTAGACGCTCTTAATGGCCTTGCTCAGCATCCTGAGTCGCTGCTCAATGTCGCCCGCCGGAGGCAGCATATAAGTTGAATACACCCCGGCGAAGGGCTGATGATAAGAGTCTTCCAGCTTTGACGACGAACGCACCGCAAGCGGACAACGAACCACCTTGAGGAAGGTGCGCAGCGCGTCCAGAAGGTCTGCGGGCAGAGGCGACGAAACGAACTCTCCCAGCAAATCGGCATCGGTAAAATCCGAGTTGATGACGTACCTCAGGCCGTTTTCCCTTATGAAGCGCTCGAAGTAGTCGGCCGTAATGACCAGCGTGCGAGGCACCTTCAGGCGGGCGTTCTCCCAGCGGTCGTACAGGTTGTGCTTCTGCAGCAGCTGGTTCAGGAAAGCGAGTCCGCGGGCCTTGCCGCCGATGGAGCCTGTGCCCAGGCGCGAGAACCAGATGGCGTCGTTGTATGTATCCGGGTTGAAGGCGGCAACCACTCCCAGGGCCTGCGAAATACGGTAGTCGTGGATTGCCCTCACCACCAGGCGCCGATGCTCCTCTACGTCGGGATAATCCTCCGGGCGGATGGGCTCCAGGAATCGGCCGATTCCGAATAAACCCCGGGCATACAGCCACTTGGAAAAATAGTTATTCTCCGTGAGGCGGTTGAAGGTGGAGCCGGGGATCTCCTTTATGACCTTCTCGAATTCGTGCAGGTCGCGGGCGCGGGCCTGCTCCTGGTGCGTCTGCGGATCCACCACCACAAAGTCTCCGAACCCGAACTCCCGCTCCAGATACTCCCCCAGTTCCTGGGTGAGCGTCTTTGACTGCTTGAGCAGGAAGCCCACTTTAAGCTTGCGCGCCACGTCACGCATACCCGCCTGCGAAGACTGCATAAGGAAGGGCATATGCGGATTGTCTGCGCGAACCATACGGCAGAGCTGCACGCCTGCGTCCAGTTTCTCAGTTGACGGCTTGTCCCCTTTGTGCATCACGAAGCCGACGTCTGAAATGATGCCGAGGAGATTGTCTTTGTACTTCTCGTACATTGAGGCGGCGTCCTGATAGTTGGTTGCCAGAAGGATCTTGGGACGGCTGCGCTTTCGCTGGATCTGCTGCTGCTCGTTGAGCGCGTCCTTGATTGCCTCCGTGTTCTGCTGCAGCACCATACTGTACAGCGCCGGCAGATAGGTGGAGTAATACTTGATGGAGTCTTCTACCAGTAGGATGGCCTGCACGCCGTGCTCTAGGATGTCG
>JAGCCD010000207.1 GCA_017651785.1 Bacteroidales bacterium | reverse complement strand
TATCCCAGAAAGAGAACTGCCCCTGGGACATATCGCATACCTTTCCAAGCTTGAAGCCGGCAAGGATGACCTCCTTTACCCAGGCGTTCACCTTCCACACGCCGTCCACTTTTTCAGCGACGCGCAGCTGGCCCGTCTCAAGGGCGGTCATCACTTCCTCGAAGCGTTCGCGGGTTATTTCTTCCATAGGTCGTCAAGAACTTTACGCATAAGGTCGAACGTGCCGTCGGTTGCGTCCGAGAGCGGCAGGCGCACGGTTGCGCCGATGATGCCAAGAATGGAGAGCGCCGCTTTTGCCGGCACCGGGTTGGACTCCACAAAGCAGGCCTTGAACAGCGGATACAGGCGGTGATGAAGGGCGCGCGCCTCTTCAAGGTGACCGCGGAGCATCTCGCGGGTCATGCGGGAAACCTCTGCCGGAGCCACGTTGGACGCTACCGAAACCACTCCGTGGGCGCCCGTGGCCATGAATGCGAGGGTCATGTCGTCGTCTCCGCTCAGGACGCTGAAGCCCTTGGGGGCGCCGCTCAGGATCTCGCTCACCTGGTCGTACTTGCCCGATGCCTCCTTGATGCCGACTATTCCCGGAACCTCGCGGGCGAGCCGCAGCACGGTGGCGGGCAGCATGTTGGATCCGGTACGGCCGGGAACGTTGTAGATGATTATGGGAATGGATGTTGCCTGCGCAACAGCCTTGAAGTAGTCGTACTGACCCTGCTGCGTGGGCTTATTGTAGAAGGGCACCACCACAAGCAGGTAATCGGGCTTAAGGGGTGCGATAAGGTCGATGTTTGCAAGCGTGCCGGGGAGGCTGTTGGAACCAACTCCAACCACCAGGGGAAGGTCGCCGGCGTGCGCTTTCACGAGTTTGAAGATCTCGGTCTTCTCCTCGTTTGACAGAGTGGGAGTTTCTCCCGTAGTGGCCAGGGGAACAAGGAAGTCTACTCCCGAAGCCACCTGGCGGTCCACCATGGCGGCGTAGCCTTCGTAATCTACCGAACCGTCGGCAAAGAGCGGCGTCACAAGGGCCGTTCCGCATCCTTTGAGCATATTCATAATATCAGGTCTTTGAATTCGTGAACTCCGGTGAGGCCCTCTGTAAGCAGGGCTGCGGCCACGGCTCCCTCCGCCAGGCCCTCGCGGCCGAAGGCCTCGTGGGTGAAGGTGAGCTTGTCTACCGCCGAGGTAAAGGTGGCGGTATGTACACCAGGCACCTCACCTATGCGCTGCGCGCCTATTTCCGGCGCCTGCCCAAGGGCGTTTTCTATGATGTTTCCCATAACCTTGGCCGTGCCGCTGGGGGCGTCAAGCTTGTGGATATGGTGGATTTCGTCTACGCGGGGAGTGTAGCCGTGACCTTTAAGTACGCCGCAGGCCCGCTCCAGTGCCGCAAACAGCGCGTTAACGCCCAGCGAGAAGTTGGATGCCCAGACCATTGGCGTGCCGGCATCCTCGAAGGCCTTGTATACATCTTCCTTAATGTCGTACCAGCCGGTGGTGCCGATGACCACCGCCTTGAAATTGGCCGCAAGCGTGCGGAAGTTGGCCCTGAAGGCGTCGGGGGTTGTGAAGTCTATGCAGACGCACTCGCGCGCCACTTCACGGGGCACGGAGCAGATGTCTTCCGATGCGCACACCACGGGGATGCCGTGCCTGCCCAGGGCGGCCTCTACCATGTGACCCATTCGGCCGTAGCCGCTAATTATAACTTTCATAGATACTTACGTAAATGTCTGTTGCTTTGCGGAGGTCCTCGAGCAGGATATGCTCGTCGCTGCGGTGGGCGAAGTTGATGGAACCGGGGCCGCAGATGATTTTCTTCTCAAAGCCCGTAAGGTGCGGGGCGTCGGTGCCGAAGCTCGCCGGAGCCGAGGGGAACCCGGGCAGGGTGCAGTAGCTGGCGGGGACATCGCCGCCGCGTGCCTCCATCTCAAGCGTCGGGGAGGCCTTGCGGGCCATCCATTCCTGGACGGCGGTGTGCGTGGCGAAGGTGGTGCGGAAATACAGCCGGCACTCCAGCTCGGGGCTGAGTATGTTCTGGGGATTGTCGCTGTGCAGAAGTCCCACGTTCCAAGTGGTTGCGCCAAGCACGGAGTCTTCCTGGAAATGGGCGGCGCGAAGGTCGTTCATAAACGATACGAATTCGTCCACCGCGCTCACGCCGAACTGCGGATACCCGGAATGGAAGGGCTTTCCGATGAACTTTAGCCCGTACGACTGGGTGCCCTTTGAGGCGCTCACCATACGGTTTTCCGTGGGCTCTCCCACAACCAGCAGAGGCGCGCGGAAGGGGGTGCGGGCGAAGGCCTTGGCGCCCCAGGAGCCCGTTTCCTCTCCGCTCAGGATGAGCAGTCCGAAGCCGCTGCGCCCCGAGGCGGCAAGCCGCTGGCAGGCCCTGTACATGGCGAAGAACTGCCCCTTTGCGTCGCACGTGCCGCGGCCGCAGACGCGGTCTTCCAGAAACGTGGGGGGAATGTACGGCGGCACTGTGTCCATATGCGAGCAGAAGACCACTTTGGGCTGCCCCCAGCTCAGAAGCAGGTTCACGGTGCCGTCGCCAACCTCCATAAGCTCTTTGCGCGGGGCTTCAAGATGCTCCGCGAGCCATTCTCCGAGCCGTCTTTCGCTGCCGGAGGTGGAGTCGATTTCCAATATCTGCCGGAAGAGTTCCATTACAGCAGGATGTTCTTTATTATGCCGCTTGCGGCCAGGCGGGCGCCTTCTCCGGAACCCTTGATGACCAGCGGATACGCGTCTGACGAATGTATGACGGTGACGTTCTGGGTGCCGTCAATCCAGTAATAGGGGCTTTCCACGCCCACGTTCTTCATACCGATGCGGGCGGTAAAACCGTTTTCCGTGCGGCGGAGCGAGGCGACGAACCTGCGGCGCAGGCCCCTGTCGTGCAGGTCTTCCTCTTCCCGGGCGATCTGCGGCTCGGCCTCCCGGAGCTTGCGGTAGAAGTCTTCGGGCGTGCCCTCAAAGAATTCGGGGCCGAACATTGGCTCTATGGACACATCTTCCGCCTCAAGGGGCACTCCGGCCTCGCGGGCAAGGATGAGGAGCTTGCGCAGGGCGTCGCGGCCGGCGAGGTCTGTGCGGGGATCGGGCTCGGTGAGGCCGCGTTCCTGCGCCTGTCGGAGGATTTCCCAGAAAGCCGGGCCGCCGGAGCCGTGATAGCTGGTAATGAGCAGGTTGAGGGTGCAGGACACAACAGCGTCTATGCCGGTGACGTTGCTGCCGCCCGATACGGATTGAAGTATGGGGAGGGTATTGCCCACGGTGGTGTCGTATCTGAAGAAGCAGCCGTTCTCTGCCGCGGCGGCCTTGAGGGCCAGGTAATCCACATAAGGAATTGCCAGCGAGCGGAGGTTTGAGCTGACTACGTTTATGCCTGCTTTGAACATGGAGAAAAAGTCTTTCCAGATGCTCTCGCTGTTGGTGCAGTCTACCAGGACAGAGCCGCTGCGGGCGGTGGACGCAACGTGTGCGGCAAAACCGTGGTCTGACGATATTTCCTTGAGTA
>JAGCCD010000029.1 GCA_017651785.1 Bacteroidales bacterium | reverse complement strand
TAAGGTAGTCCTCGTCCTTGAGGTCGGAAGGGGCTTTGGTCCAGATGGGCTCGATGGAGGTCACCACGTCGTCCTGGTCAGTTTCCACGCTCTTGCCGTCTTTCCATTCGGTCTTTTTGCCGAATACCACGGGAACGGGCATAAACTTGCAGTACTTGTCCAGAAGTGAGCGTATCTTGCCCTTGGTGCCATATTCTTCCGCGCTTTCATCGTCAAGATAGAGGGTTACGGTGGTGCCGCGCTCCTTTTTCTTGCCGGGGCCCATTGTGAATTCGGGATTGCCCTCGCAGCTCCACTGAACAGCTTCTGCGCCGTCCTGCCAGCTTAGGGAATCTATGGTGACCTTCTTGGAAACCATGAAAGCCGAATAGAAGCCCAGGCCGAAATGGCCGATGATGTTAGTCTGGTCCTTGTATTTCTCAAGGAACTCGCCGGCGCTGGAGAAGGCTATCTGGTTGATGTAGCGGTCTATCTCGTCCGCAGTCATGCCTATGCCGTTGTCCGTGATCTTGAGGGTTTTCTTCTTCTCGTCGAGCTCCACCGTGACTTTAAGGTCTCCCAGTTCGCCGCTGAATGTGCCGGCGGAGGCGAGTGCCTTGAGCTTCTGGTCTGCGTCTACGGCGTTTGCCACCAGCTCGCGCAGGAAGATTTCGTGATCGCTATAGAGAAATTGCTTGATAACCGGAAATATGTTCTCGGTCGTTACTCCGATTTGTCCTTTTGTATTAGCCATAATGTGTAAAAAATTAACCGGCCCTCTGTGCGGGGCCGGCTAACGTTTTCTCAAATAATATTCCAGTGACAAAATGTCATATTATTTATACAGGAAGCGTTTGATGCTCATCTTTGGAGTCTTCTCGAACGGGGTGAGAACGGTCTCTACCTTAGCGATCTGGCTGTATGCGGGCAGCTGGCGGTTGGTGGCGGTGCGGATTCTCTCGGGGATGTCGGAGACGGTCTCGTTGTCGAGCTTGTCACGCTTGATGGCCTCTGAGTCGAGGTACACGAGGGCGACGATCTTGCCGGCCCTGTCTACCACTACGGATTCCGCCACGTACGGCTGGTTGTTCACGATGGCCTCGATCTCCTCGGGGTAGATGTTCTGTCCGTTGGCAGAGAGGATCATGCTCTTAGAACGGCCCTTGATGAAGATGTTGCCTTCCTTGTCCATAATGCCGAGGTCGCCGGTGCGCAGATATCCGTCTTCCGTGAATGCGTTGGCGGAAGCCTCGGGATTCTTGAAGTAACCGATGGTGATGTTCTCTCCCTTGGCCTGGATTTCTCCGGCTACGTGCTCGGGATCTTCTGAATCTATGCGTACGGTAGCCACGTCAACGGCCTTGCCGCGGGAACCGGCTACGTATTTGGTCCAGTGCTCGTATGCGAGCAGGGGGCAGGCCTCCGTCATTCCGTAACCTACGAGGTAAGGGAACTTGATGCGCTTGAAGAGTTTCTCTACCTCGGGGTTCAGGGCGGCGCCGCCCATTATGAACTCCTGTACCTCTCCGCCGAAAGCGGCCACCAGACCGTCTTTGACCTTCTTGTAGATGATATTGTTGATTCCGGGGATCTTGAGGAGAACCTTCACCACGGGCTTGTCCAGAGTGGGCTTTACCTTGCTCTTGTAGATCTTCTCCATAACCAGGGGAACGGTGATGAGCAGGTAAGGCTTAACGTCCGCGAATGCCTTAAGCAGGGCGGCCGGGGTGGGAGCCTTTGCCATCCAGTAGATTGCGGTGCCGTTGCAGAGGGGATAGATGAACTCGATCACCAGGCCGTACATGTGGGCCATGGGCAGCATGGAGACCATTCTCTCGCCTGCAGGTACGTTGCGCTGGCTGTAGTCTACGTTGGCGCTGAAGTTATGATAGGTGAGCATTACGCCCTTGGGGTTACCGGTGGAGCCGGAGGTGTAGCTGATGGTGGAAAGGTCTTCCCAGTTGTCGGTGGGGAACTTCACGTTTGCGGGGCCGAAGCCGTCGTGCCACTTGGCGTCGAACATGTCGTCCATGGTCCCGTATGTGGCCTTGTCTTCCGCATCGCGGGCCCAGAGGCATTTCCAGGAGTCTACGTCTATGACGATCCTGAGGTTGGGCATCTTCTCCGGATCCATCTTGTTCCACTTGAACTCGTTGGTGAAGAGTGCAATGCTCTCTGAGTGGTTCACGAGGAATGCGGCGTTCTCCGGCAGGAAATCTGCCAGGAGAGGGACTATTACGGTCTCGTAGGTGTTGACTGCAAGGTAGGCCATGCCCCAGCGGGCGCCGTTGTTGGCGTACAGAGCGATCTTGTCGCCTTTCTTGAAGCCGAGCTTGCTGAATACGAGATGGAATTTTTCGATTTGGGTGGCCATCTGACCATAAGTGAAGGAATCTCCGCCTATGGTGTTGAGGGCGGCCTTGTCCCAGTATTTGCAGGTTGCGTTCTGCAGCCTTTCAAGGTAGTGGGGATAATTGGGCATTTTACTTGGTTTTTGGTTTTTTGCGACGCAAAAGTAGGCTTTTTCTGATGTCGTGCGTGCGGATGTGGTGAATTATTCCGATATTTGTGGCGAATTGACATTATTTGTGGCGAGTTTATGGCAAAAAAACCTATAGTAGCTCTTATCTACGACTTCGACGGCACCCTTTCTCCCGGAAACATGCAGGAATTCGGCTTCATTCAGGCTGTGGGTTCCACACCGGAGGAGTTCTGGCGCAAATCGGACTCCATAGCTATCGGTCAGGATGCATCCAACGTGCTGTCTTACATGAAGTTAATGTTCGACGAGGCCCGTTCCAAAGGCATCCGTCTGCGTCGTGACGACCTGCGTGCTTTCGGCACTCACATAGAGCTGTTTGACGGCGTGCGCGAGTGGTTTGCGATGGTGAACGCCTATGGCCGCACCCACGGCGTGCGGGTAGAGCACTACATCAACTCCAGCGGCCTCAAGGAAATCATAGAAGGAAGCCCCATCGCGTCAGAATTCAAGCATATTTTTGCCGGTTCGTTCATTTACAACCAGGACGGAGACGCCGAGTGGCCAGGCATAGCCGTAGACTACACGGCAAAGACGCAGTTCCTTTTTAAGATATCAAAAGGTATATTCTCTTCCCGCGATAACAAAAGAGTTAACGCCTCAATTGCGGACGACAAGAAGCGCATCCCGTTCTCCCACATGATCTATTTCGGCGACGGAGAAACTGACGTTCCCTGCATGAAGATAGTGGGCATGTTTGGCGGCAACAGCATTGCGGTATACAACCCCGAATCGGACAAGAAGCGCGCCTGCGCCATGAAGCTTAAACGGCAGGGGAGAGTTGCGTTCACAACTCCGGCAAACTATACCGCAGACTC
>JAGCCD010000206.1 GCA_017651785.1 Bacteroidales bacterium | reverse complement strand
TCTTCCCGTGGGTTCCCGTATCCTTGTGTGCGGCCCCAATGCCGACACCATGCGCGGCCTTTCCGGCGGCTGGACCTACAGCTGGCAGGGGAGCAAGGTGGAGCATATCTCTGAGCCTTACAACACCATCCTGGAGGCTATGAGGGGCCCTTTTGGGGCAGAAAGCGTGATTTACGAGCCCGGTGTGGAATATGATTTCGATGCAAGCTGGTACGTAGAAAAGGAGCCGCAGATCCAGAAGGCAGTCGCACGTGCTGCAGAGGCAGATTATATTGTTGTCTGCGTGGGCGAGAACTCGTACGCAGAAACCCAGGGCAGCACCAACGACCTCAATCTTTCGGAGAATCAGAAAGCTCTGGTCCGCGCCCTGGCAGCCACCGGCAAACCGATTGTTCTTGTGCTCAACGAGGGCCGTCCCCGCATTATACGCGACATAGAGCCGCTCGCAGGCGCCATTGTAAACGTAATGCTCCCCAGCAATTACGGGGGAGACGCCCTTGCCGCCCTGCTCGCCGGAGACGAGAACTTCAGCGGAAAGCTCCCGTTCACATATCCTTCGTACCCCAACGCCTTCACCACCTACAGCTTCAAGGTGATGGAAGACCGTTCCACCACACCCGGCATCTACAATTATGAGAATCACGCCAGCGTGCAGTGGTGGTTCGGCGAAGGGCTGAGCTATACTACGTTTGAGTATTCCGGTCTTCCGGTCGACAAAGATTCCTTTGAAAGCTCTGACTTGCTGCGATTTACGGTGAACGTAACAAACACTGGCTCCCGCGCGGGCAAAGAGACTGTCCTGCTGTATTCCTCAGACGATATTGCGTCCGTAATGCCGGACAACCGGCGCCTGCGCGCCTTCAGCAAAGTGGAAATCCAGCCCGGAGAAACGGTGTGCGTGAAGTTTGAAGTCCCTGCCACAGACCTCGCCTTTGTGGGTTACGACGGCCGCTGGCACCTGGAGAAAGGCTCCTTCACCTTCCTCTGCGGCGGCAGCTTCGTCAAATCCACCTGCTCCTCGGATGCGGTCTTCGACCGTTTCTAGAGCGCCATACCCCACGCAGCCTGGGTGGCTATACGGCTGTTGGACCGGTTCATCTTGCCAAAGTTCCACTTTACGCCAAAGAGGAAGCAGCGGCCCATGATAAGGCGGTAGGTGTCTTCCATATAGTTGGCGTTGACCGTGTGGTACAGGTTTTTGGTCTGGTCAAGTATGTCGTTGACTTTCAGGCTTAAAACAAAGGCGCCCACGCTCTTGTCCACCTCTGCGTTCCATCTCAGTTCGGGTGTTCCGTATCCGTCTGCATAGCCGGTATGGAACACATATCTGGCGCTGGTCTTGAATTCGAATTCGTGCTTGGTGATGTAACTGCCCTCGAGGCCTATATTCGAATCCATGGTGCTGAGGTTCATAGACGGGTCGAGCGAGTATCTGGCAATGTGTCCGCCAACCGACGACGAGGCGGACAGGTTCCATCGCTCCCGGTTATAATTCAGTCTTAAACTGACGTTGGGCATCAAAGTAGTCGTTGTACTCTCCGAGAAACCGCTTTCTCCTGAATAGAAACGGCTTCCGCTCTCGTCCGGGCCCCAGAAAGAATTCATAAACTCCGTATAGTCGAAGGTGCTTTTATCTACTCCGTCAAGAATCTTTCCCGGTTGGTAACTCGTTGAACTTGAGACCGATATATTGCCCGAAACACTTATGGTCAGCTCTTTCTTCTTGTCAAGAGGCCTTGTGTGGCTCACGTAAAGGCTGGTGTTAAGCGTTGGTTTACGGGTGTTTATGGGGATGGAGTTCATAACGCCGTCTTTATCGTACCATCGGGCGTAGGTGACCGGATTTGTCTGGATACCGCCGGTAAGGTACGCCATCAGGGACGAGAACCGTTCTCTTCTGCTGCCCGACCAGGTGATACTTGCATTGGTTGAGCTACTTGGCCTGAGGTATATGTTACCTATGCTCAGGCGGGACGGGTCGGCTACGTTGAGAACAGGAAGCATAAGGGAATTGGAGGGCTTGCTGCCGGATCCGGATACGCTGACTCTCAGGCGGCCGGCCTCCGGCGACCACGTATAACGCAAGACAGGGTTCAGGAACCAGTTCCACTCGTCTTTACCCGTAATCTGTGAAACTCCGAAGGTTTTGGAGAAGGTCTCGTTGAGTATACCGTTGGTGGTGGCTCCGAGCGTAAGGGTATGCAGCTGGTTGAACTTGTACTGCGCAGTGAGGCGGTAAATCTGATGCATCGACATAGAGTTGCTCTCGGATGAGTAGTACTCGTTCCTCACTCCGGGCTTGTCGAAGGCGTCGCTCACGCTCTTGTCTTTATTCCACTGGAACGACACCCCGGTGTTGACGGAGAACTTGTCGCTCAGCGGCTCGGTGTAGTCGATGCCGGCAGTCACCCCGGTGTTGCCGCCGGAGGAATCGTACGAAAGCGTGCGGACAGATTCTCCGGCTGCGGTAGACAGGACTGACCTCTCGTTGCGCCCGCCTCCGGATGAGGAGACGCCTCCATTCATTTCAAGTCTCAGGACCCTGCCGTCCTTGCCTCCCAGGCGACGGAAATTAACGGAGCCGTAAGCTTGGGCTACCACACTGTTGTCAAGACTCTCGGTGTTGTTGGAGGAGCTGTTCATCGATATGCCGTCGCGCGAGGTGTCTGAACTTCCGTTTCCGAATCTGTGAGTGCGGGACCATGACGCGGAAGGGCTGAAAGTGAACCAGACGTCACCTTTCTCCTTTTTCATTTCGAGCTGGGTTTTTACCGAGTTTTCATAGTTGCGTAAAGCATCCTCATTGTTTGACAGCAGATCTCCGTCGTCCTGGAACGTGGTTCTGGTTGAGCGTGATGCAGATTCAGTGTCGGTGTAATTGTAGTTTGCACCCACGGTGGTCTCCACGTCCTTGATACGCGTGGTGTTGAGGTTTACTCCGGCCTGCGCTGCACTGGAAAGACCGCTGCTGCCTATGGAGGTTACTGCACCGCCTCCTAAGCCATAAACGACAAAGACTGCGTCGCCGTCGTTCACGTTCTGGGCGTTGCCGATCAATGTAAGCTGGTCTTTCTCATTATAGGCGGAGGCCAGGACGTTACCGCTGTACAGGAGGCCGCGACGGTCGCGCAGCTCGTCCGAATCATTGGACGAGAGCGTGGCGCCCGCTTTTGCTCCGGCATTGCCGAACCAGCCTTTTTCGTACTCTTTCTTGAGCCCCACATCCAGTATCTTCTCTTTCTGACCGTCTGAAATGCCGGTGGCACGGGCTTTCTCCGAGTCGCGGTCTATGACGCGTATCTTGTCTACCACTGCGGCCGGAAGGTTGTTGAGGGCCGTTTGCTGGTCACCGAAGAAGAAGGTCCGTCCGCCTACAGTGAGCTTGTCGATGGATTCTCCGTTGAATTTGACCTTTCCGTCCTCGGTTATTTCCATACCGGGCATCCGCTTAAGGAGATCCTTGAGCATAGCGTTGGAGCCCACCCGATATGAGGAGGCGTTGAACTCTACGGTATCTTTCTTGATTATTATGGGGTTGCCTACGTCCGACACTACTGCCGCCTCAAGGAACAGTTCGTCTTCGGCAAGGCGTATGACGCCCATATCAACCCGGCGGTCCCTGAAGTATCTTTCCTTTACATATGGCTTGTAACCAAGCATTTCCACGTGGAAAGAGTAGCTGCCGTAGGGAATGTCGTCGAGCCTGGCGCGCCCTTCTGCATCCGACAGGGTGAAGTTTGTGATTGTGGTGTCTTTTGACGGGATAAGATATACCGAGGCAAAAGGTACGGGCTCGTTTGTAAGCGAGTCCACTATGCTGGCACGTATTTCCGTGAGACGTCCCACCATCATATTATCGCTGATGATTATCTGCGATCTGGCTGGCAGCACGAGTGCCAGAAGGGGAAACAGGGCGGCAACTATTCTTTTCATACGGCCGCTTTCCCCTGCAAAAATTATGCAGAAGCGCTGGGGCAAACAAAAAAGGCAGATTGAAATTCAACCTGCCTTTTTTAACTGGTGGAGATAGTCGGATTCGAACCGGCGACCTTCTGAATGCAAATCAGACGCTCTACCAACTGAGCTATACCCCCAGTGGTAAAAAAAGTAGGCCCGCGCGGAGTTGAACCGCGGACCTCCACATTATCAGTGTGGCGCTCTAACCAACTGAGCTACGAGCCTATATAAATAATAAAAAGATAAGTACAAGCTCACCGGGCCTTGAACACCGCGAGCATAAAAGTTACAGGTTAAGCTCCAAAAAGGAGGTGTTCCAGCCACACCTTCCGGT
>JAGCCD010000205.1 GCA_017651785.1 Bacteroidales bacterium | reverse complement strand
TTGACCATCCGGAACTCAAAGGCAAGCAAGTCTATTTAAAAGGAGATATAGTAGAGGCCTACTACGGTATTCCCGGAATACAGAATATCTCTGAATATCAGTTTAAATAGTAATCCAACTCCCTGACAGATAAGAGTGGCCAAAAAAAAGGAGCCGGCAAGCCGACCCCCTTTTGGGAAGGATCCCGTAAAACTCCTTTCAAGATCAAAAATGATCAAACTCTTGTTTATCAAGATTGTGATTATCATTATCAGATAGTTACAATCGGCGGGGTGGAAAAAAACGGCCATTTCTGCCCCGTTTGGGAGTTTCATTGCAAATATATATAAAAAAACGACCCGCGCAAAAAGTGTGGATCGTTTTTGTACGCCCCAGGCGAATCGAACGCCTATCGTAGGAACCGGAATCCTAAATTCTATCCATTAAACTAGGGGCGCAGAAAATTGCGTTGCAAAAGTAATAATTTTTTGTGTATATTTGTACTGATGAAATGCGCGTTTGTCTTTCCGGGGCAGGGCTCCCAGTTCAGCGGAATGGGTAAAGAGTTGTATGACAGCTCTTTACAAGCACGCGAGCGTATGGACCAGGCAAATTCCATCCTCGGATTCAGTTTAACGGAAGTAATGTTCTCCGGCTCGGGAGAAGACCTCCGGAGCACCCGTGTCACACAACCGGCTGTGTTCCTGCATTCGGTAGTCCTTGCCGAATGCAGCTCACTTCCCTCTCCCGATATGGTCGGCGGTCACTCGCTGGGCGAATTCAGCGCCCTCGTGGCCGCCGGCGCCGTGTCTTTTGAGGACGGCCTGCGGCTCGTCGCCCTGCGCGCAAGCGCAATGCAGAAGTGCTGCGAGGCTCATCCCGGCGCCATGGCGGCTATAATCGGCATGGCCGATGAAGATGTGGAGCGCATCTGCCTCAGTATTCCCGGCACAGTAGTTCCTGCCAACTACAATTCCCCCGGCCAAATAGTTATTTCAGGAGACTCGGAGGCAGTTGCCGCCGCTTGCGCCGCTTGCAAGGAAGCGGGTGCCAAGAGGGCGCTGCCCCTGCCAGTAGGCGGGGCCTTCCACTCCCCTCTTATGGAACCTGCGCGCTTAGAGCTAGCAGAGGCCATAGAGGCAACTCCTTTCAACGCCCCCCGCTGCCCCGTCTATCAGAATGTTACCGCTATGCCGGAAACAGATCCCCAGCGCATCAAAGACAATCTGCTCAGCCAGCTCACATCTCCCGTCCGTTGGACGGCCAGCGTTCTGCAGATGCTGCAGGACGGCGCCGCATCCTTCACAGAGATTGGTCCGGGTACGGTGCTGCAGGGCCTCGTCAAACGCATCTCCGCAGGCAGAGAAGACATCATCATTCAAGGAATCCAATAACCACAGATAAAAATATGGCAAAAGAGAAAAAATTCATCACCTGTGACGGTAACCAGGCCGCCAGCAACATCGCGTACCTCTTCAGCGAGCATGCGGCTATTTACCCCATCACACCTTCCTCCACCATGGCGGAGAACATCGACGAATGGGCTGCCCAGGGCAAGAAAAACCTCTGGGGAGAGACCGTAAAGGTAACTGAAATGCAGAGCGAGGCCGGTGCGGCCGGCGCGGTTCACGGCTCACTCCAGGCCGGCGCCCTCACCAGCACCTTCACTGCATCCCAGGGCCTGCTGCTCATGATCCCCAACATGTACAAGATCGCGGGCGAGCTGCTTCCCGCAGTGTTCCACGTATCCGCCCGTGCACTTGCTTCGCACGCCCTGTCCATATTCGGAGACCACCAGGACGTGATGGCATGCCGCCAGACCGGTTTTGCGATGCTCGCATCCGGCAGCGTACAGGAGGCACAGGACATGGCAGCCGTCGCACATCTTTCAACAATCAAGGCAAGCGTTCCTTTCCTTCATTTCTTCGACGGTTTCCGCACCTCCCACGAGATCCAGAAAATCGAGGCTCTTGACGAGGACGCCCTCCGCGGCATGGTAAGCCAGAAGTCCCTCGAGAACTTCCGCGCACGCGCCCTCAACCCCGACGCTCCCGTAACCCGCGGCACCGCCCAGAACGGAGACGTTTACTTCCAGGCGGTAGAAAGCCGCAACCAGGTCTACGAGGCCATCCCCGACATCGTAGCCCGCTATATGGGAGAAATCAGCGAGCTCACCGGCCGCAGCTACCGTCCCTTCGAGTACTACGGCGCTCCCGACGCAGAGAACATCATCGTCGCAATGGGTTCGGTAACCGAGACCATCCGTGAGACCATAGACCACCTCGCAGAGCAGGGCCGCAAGTACGGTCTTGTCACCGTGCACCTCTATCGTCCTTTCTCTGAGAAGTACTTCCTCAAGGTTCTCCCCGCCTCCGTCAAGAAGATCGCCGTACTGGACCGCACCAAAGAGCCCGGCGCACTCGGCGAGCCCCTCTTCCTGGATGTCAAGGCCCTCTTCCAGGGCAAGGAGAACGCTCCCCTCGTGATTGGCGGACGTTACGGCCTGTCCTCAAAAGACACCACCCCTGCCCAGATCGTCGCAGTGTTCGACAATCTTGACCTCAAGGCCCCCAAGGCAGACTTCACCATCGGCATAGTAGACGACGTAACCTTCAAGAGCCTCCCCGTCAAGGAAGAGATCTCCATCGTGAAGCCCGGCACCACAGAGTGCAAGTTCTACGGCCTTGGTTCCGACGGAACCGTCGGTGCAAACAAGAACACCATCAAGATCATCGGCTCCCACACAGACCTCTACAGCCAGGCCTACTTCGACTACGACTCCAAGAAGTCCGGCGGCTACACCTGCTCTCACCTCCGCTTCGGCAAGTCTCCCATCAAGGCCCCTTACCTTGTGGGCACTCCCGATTTCGTTGCCTGCCACGTTCCTTCCTATCTTGAGAAGTACGACGTGCTGAAGGGCATCAAAGAGGGCGGCAGCCTCCTGCTCAACTCCCTGTGGGACGAGGAAGAAACCCTCAAGCGCATCCCCGACCACGCCAAGGCGGTAATCGGCAAGAAGCACATCAAGCTTTACATCATCAACGCCACCAAGATTGCGGCAGAAATCGGCCTGGGCGGACGCACCAACACCATCCTGCAGAGCGCATTCTTCCGCATCACCGGCATCATCCCGGCAGACGACGCCGTGAAGTACATGAAAGACGCCGCCCTCAAGAGCTACGGCAAGAAGGGAGAGAACGTCGTTAACATGAACTACGCAGCTATCGACCGCGGCGGCGAGTACACCGAGGTCAAGGTTCCCGCAGAGTGGGCAAACATCAGCGCCAAGTTCGTCAATCCCAACGCAAAGAGACTCGCTCCCGCATTCGTCAAGGAAATTGCAGATGTAGTCAACGCCCAGTGCGGCGACACCCTGCCCGTAAGCGCCTTTGTCCCCTGGATGGATGGCACAATGCCCAACGGCACCGCAGCATACGAGAAGCGCGGCGTAGCAGTGAACGTTCCCGTATGGGATGCAGAGAAGTGTATCCAGTGCAACACCTGCGCCTTCGTCTGCCCTCACGCCGCCATCCGCCCGTTCCTTCTCACTGAAGAAGAGGCAGCCGCTGTTCCCGCAGGCCTCAAGCTCACGGACGGCAAGGCCAACCTCAAGCAGTACAAGTACGCACTGGCAGTATCCGTTGCAGACTGCACCGGTTGCGGCAACTGCGTAGACGTGTGCCTCGCAAAGGAGAAGGCCCTCAGCATGCAGTCCTACCAGGACAACGCCGCAGAGCAGGCCAACTTCGACTACCTCAACGCAAAGGTGGGCTACAAGCAGCCGTTCGATCCCAAGTCCAACATGAAGGCCGCCCAGTTCGCACAGCCTCTGTTCGAGTTCAGCGGCGCCTGCGCAGGCTGCGGTGAAACCCCTTATATCAAGAACATCACCCAGCTGTTCGGCGACCATATGATGATTGCAAACGCAACCGGTTGCTCCTCCATCTACGGCGCCTCCTTCCCCGCTTCTCCTTACTGCACCGACGCCAAAGGCCATGGCCCCGCATGGCAGAACTCCCTCTCCGAGGACTTCTGCGAATTCGGCCTGGCATGAGACTCGGCAGTGACCGCATCCGCGAGACTGTCGCCCGCCTCAGGGCAAAGGGCCTGGAGTGCGAGAAATG
>JAGCCD010000204.1 GCA_017651785.1 Bacteroidales bacterium | reverse complement strand
GCGCGGATGTTCTCTTCGGGGTCAAGCGGATTGGAGCAGCCGTAAGACTCGGCGGTGTCCGGAACAAGCTGCATAAGGCCGGCAGCGCCCCTGGGGGAGCGGACCTCGATGTGGAACTTGGACTCCTGGTAAACGAGCGCCGCAAGCAGCTTCCAGTCCCAGCCGAGCGTGTCTGCATAGGCGCGGAACAGCGAATCGTACGGGGAGATAAAGTCTGCACTCACCCTTTTGAGGGGGTTGTAAACGTCGAAGAACGGCTGCCTGAAGATGCGGTAGTCGGGCCTTAGGCGGAACTCTGCGAGCCACTCCGACGCCTTGTCTGCGTGGACGTTCTGCTCCGAGCAGAATACCCACACGCCACAGCTGTCGAGAGGTACTGTAACAAGTGTTGAATCTGCAGGAATGCTGTCCCTGAAAGGAAAGGCAACCACGTCCAGCGCGCCGCTGCGCAGTGAATCCAGCGACGCCCGTACGGACGAGGCCAGGCGGATGTCTGAAGACCGTCCGGAACTGCGTGCGAAACGCTGGAGGAGGGCGTAGCTGTAGCCGGCGTCGAGCGTGCGACTGCCGCAGGCGCCGTCTGTGCTTATGACGCCGGTAAGAGGCGTTCCGTCGTGCCACGGCGCCTCCCTGTGCCGGCATGACAGGAGCCCCGCCAAACACAGAAGTGTAAGAACGGCATTCAGCAGGGGGCGGATCATCTGCTGACCGGTTTGTTGTTGGTTGTGTTGAAGTAGAAGGGCCAGAACATGCCGAGCTTGAGGCCGTTCATGCCGTCCACCGTGTAAGTATAGCCGTCTGCGGTGAAGTAGTCTTTACGCTCCATAGGCCAGCCGCGCCCGACGTTCTGGTACTTGACGTACAGGCACAGGTGCTTCCACTGAACGTTCACGAACAGGTCCAGATAGGGACCGTTGTTGTAGAGATTCTTGTTCTGGTTGTGGAAAACGCCCAGCGCAGGGTTCCAGGCGGGTGTGTACCACTTGGTGTTGAAGAAGCCGTTGGCGCCTATCTGCATCTGCATCACGCGGGGCTGTATGTCGAACTGCACGTACCACCTCAGGTTCAGTGCCAGCGTGGGGGCAGGAACTACTTCTTGATTTGAAGAATACTGGAACAGCAGCCTGTTGTCGAAATGCACCGGGCCAAGGGAGAAATCCTTGTTAAGGGCGGCGGAGATTACGCTTACGGCTCCGGGATGCTGCTGCACTATGCCCAGCGTGTCATAGTAGGTTTGATTGGCAAGCAGGGCGTAGCCCACATCTGCGCTCAGGCGCCAGCGCGGGATGTCCAGATGGGCCCTGACCTTTGTGGTGGATATCTTGGAGAAGTCGTTCTCCCAGGCGAAGTGGTTGGTGTTGAGCACCCTCTGGTAGTAATCTGGCGTGAGGAGCGTGCTGGTGAACCGGCCCGACAGGGATATGGGGCTTGTCCTTGCCCGCCTGAAGGGGTAGAAGTTCATCTTTATTCCGCCGTCTATCTCAAGGTCTCCGGCCTTGTATCCCAGGAAGCTGAGCTTTGCCTTGGCGTCCCAGAAGAAGTATCGCCGGAACTGTCCCTCGGCGCCCGCATATGCGTAAAGGGTGTTCTCTACGTGCTTGGACGGCCGCAGGCTGGTGGAATCGAAGTAATGGCGCAGCTCGTCGCCGATTCCGGCGTCAAGTTTGGACACTATGCCCTCGCTGCCCCAGGGCTGCAGTCGCAGGAAGACCTTGTTGTCCAGCTTCATTGTGCCCAGGGAGTCTGCGCTTACCCAGCCGTAGTTGAAGGTGTCGTAGTAGCGGGTTGGACTGTGGGGGTCTATTTGGTCGACATAGTTGCGCCAGTACCTGGACCACTCGGAACTGTGACCTATGAAGGCGGTGGTGACGTTGCGGTCTATGGACAGGGAATCCTGTACCTCGGCGGTATCCAGAGTGTCCTTCTGCGCCTTGAGACGTTTTATGAAGTCGAAAGGTATGCGATACTGCTGGTTGAGGTACCAGGTGTGCTTTACTATCTTGGACTGGGCGCCTTTGAGGTAGATGGGGATTTCACGTGCCTCTACGGTGGTATCCCTTACCCACATACGGTCCTGGATGCCTCCGTTCTCCTGGCGGTCTACCATGTTGTAGATGTAGCCGAAATGTCCCATATACTTGCGTCCCAGGTAGTTGAGCCGTGCCGAGAAGGTTTTGTTGGTGGTGGTTTCGCTGTCCAGGATACCGCCGCCGCCGAAGCGGTCGTAGGCCACCGTCATATTGAGCTCAGGCAGGATGTTCTGGGTGGTGAGGATATGGAGGTTGTCGGACTCTTTGGCGTCGTCGCCCAGGATGGTTCCGTAGTAGGCGAGCTCGGTGTGGGGCGTCTTGGTGTTGTAGTTGGGGACGGTGCGGGGAGAGAACGACCAGCTTTCCTGGGCGGTGTAGAACTCTACGCGCTCCTCGCTCTCACGGTTGAAGAAGTTGTACATCTGCACCGGGGAACCGGGCACGCCCAGCCACGTGGCGTTTACGTCCTTGCGGAAGAAGGGGTAATCGTTGAAATGATAGTTGTAGGTGGTATCGGGCTCGCGCACGTCAAGCCTGTGGAAGTCCTGGTCTACGGTCCACTCTATGATGCGCTTGTACTGCATCTCGGGCGCCAGGGCGAAGGTTTCCAGGATGCGGGGGGTGTACTCTATGGTGGAGTCCCTCTTGAGCTTCTTTTCTTCTTCTGCCTGACGCAGGGAGTCCATCAACGCGAGCTTTGCCGGCAGTGCCTGCTCTGCGTCGTACTTCTTGCGCTCGGCCCTGCTTAGGGAGTTGTACCAGGCGAGGAACTTGGCCTGGGCCACGGCGGCGGAGTCTGCGCGGTAGACGGAGTCTACCATCCTCCAGTCCAGCGAGTCCAGGCGGGCCTGCTGCCGCAGCAGCATCGCCGCAAGCGAATCCGGGGGCACTCTGGACAGCAGGGTGTCTGCCTCTACTTTGAGCGAATCTACCCTGTGCTTTAAGGAGTCGCGCACTATTACGTGGGTGAGCGAGTCCTTAAGGGCGACGTAGTACTTGTAGCGGAACGGATCTGTTTCCCGAAGCTCTTCGGGAACTTTCATGGTGTCGCGCGCCATGATGCGGGGCAGTGTGTCAAGCGCCTCGGTATCTTCGTCTATGCCCGAGGTGCCGGCGAGAAGGCTGTCCGCTATCTTGAACTCGCCCAGGTCTCCGGTGCGGCCCAGTTTATATGCGTCACGTATGTAGATGACAGTGTCGGGGACGGGTGCGGGCTCGGGAATATGGCGGTACGGCATATTGCTGCCGCCGAACATGCCGGCGACGGTCATTGAGACCACCGCTGCGGGGAACCATATTCCGGAGAACGACTTCATCGGGCAGATTCCTCCTCTCTCTTTTCTTCCATAAGGGCGATGATGCCCGGATCTTCCTTTATGAAGTCGGAACCCTGTTCCAGCAGGGCGGAGAGCTCGTCGTACGGAAGGTCGTTTATGAGCATAGAGAAGGCCTGGAGGCCTACTATGTCCTCTGAATGCTCGATGTATGTCTGACGGCAGAGCTCGTGGATCTTCTGCATCTGGAGGGCGTAGATTGAGTCTGCCGCGGCCTCGTTGCCGCTCAGCGCAAGCTCGCCTATCTCGCTCTCACGCTCGTAATAGAGCTCCATTATGCCGTCCAGAAGCTGGGCATTCGCGTCTGACAGGGGACTTCCGGTAACGGTTACCGGGTAGTCAAGGTCTATCGTAATGTCCTTTGCGTCAGGGACAAAGCGTACGGTGAAACGCTCGTCGAACCGGTCCCTGCCCGGGAACTTCAGGAAGACGGCGAGGCTCACCTGCCTGTTTATGCGGCCGGTGAAGCTGAAAGTGCCGTCCACCACAGCTACGGAATCTATGGGCCCGTTTGCTCCCAGCAGGTAGACTTTGCTGCCTGCCATTGTTGCAACCGGGTCTGATATGGTTCCGTGCACGGTGAACTTGGCGGGCGCCTTTGTGCAAGCCGCCGCGGCCACCGCGAGCAGGGACAGTATGACGAGTTTTCTAAATCTCATTTGATTCGAACAGTGACGGGACCGGGTCTATGTTGCCCTCCGGGCGCAGCTGGCGTACCTTGCTGAAAGCCAGAACCACAAGCAGGGTGAAAAGGAAGCACGCCGCAACAAGGATGTAGTACGGTGCGGTGGGCATTACATCCTGCCAGGAGTTGATGTCTTTCCATTCGTCCACGCGGCCTATGATGACTGCGAACGTGTTGTTGACGCAGTGCATAAGCATTGTGAGCTTGAGAGAGCCCGTCTTATAATACACATAGCCGAACATGCAGCCCAGAAGGAAGGCCGGTACGGCCTGCCAGGGGTTGAAGTGTATGACTGCGAAGAACAGGGCCGAGATAAGGATTGCCAGCGCGGGAGCCATTCTGCGGGCCAGGAGGCCGCGAAGGATCATACCGCGGCAGAGCCACTCCTCGCACAGGGGCGCCATTATGCTTACGCACAGCAGGTTAATCCATACATTGCCCTGGGTAAGATTGGCCATTACCTCTGCAATGGAGTCCGGCATAGGGGGCAGGAGAGATGTGAGGGCGTCTGCCCAGAAACCCATCGCAATGGTGCCTGCGGCCGCAAGCAATGCGCATACGGCTCCTCCCACAGGGGAGAAGTTGTTGCTGTCAAGCTTGTAGCCGCTTGTATTCATTGCTGCCGTGGAGCTCTTAACGGCGGCCCACAGCATAGGCGGTACGAACATCACGGGGTAGCTGATGAGTGTGCCGTACTTGACCACTGCGTCCTGCCCCAGGGCAGATCCCACGATAAGTGTGAGAATTGCGCCTATGGCTGCGCCGAGCAGCATCCAGGCGAGCAATGCAAACATGCCGCCTATTCCGGGTGTGTACCAGGAAAACTTCTGGAGGAACTTGTAATTGCCGCGCTGTTTCATTTGTAGAGGGGGGTGGGGTATACGCCTTCGTCCACAAGCTGCTGGAACTTGGCTACCACTCCGGGACGGTCTTCCTTGAACGTTACGCCGAACCAGCGGGAAGGGGATGCGAGGACATCGCACACGGCGGTGCCTTCGTTAATCATCTTGTCAACCGCGAAAGGAATGTAGAACTCGGACTTGAGCTCGCCGCCGCGGGTCTGGAGGAACACCTTGAATGCCTCTTCGCTCTTGGCGAAATAATCAGGGGTGAAGCACCACATGTTCATGGAACACAGGTCTTTGGATTTGAGCTCTACGCGCTCGCCGGTGACGGAATTGTCTCCGCGGAGGATGCCGTCGGACTCGAACATCACGTTGTGATGCTCTACCACGCTGGTGAGGCGGCCTTCCTGCGTGTAGTAGCAGATGCCTCTGGATACGCCGCCTGACTCGCTGAGGGTGTTGTCTACCTGGAATCCTACGATGGCGAATACGCCCTCTCCGCCCTCGTGGGCCTTGCACCACTGTGCTGCGATACCGAAGGAGTCGCGGCCGTAGTAGTCGTCTCCGTTAATCACCACAAAGGGCTCGTGGATAACGTCTTTTGCCATAAGTACGGCGTGGGCGGTACCCCAGGGCTTTTCTCTGTCGGGATTGATTGCATAACCGGAAGGAATGCGGTCCAGCTCCTGGGTTACGAACTCGAACTGCAGGGGCTCGCCGTCGGGGCAGGTGACGTGACCGTATTTCTCTTTTACGGACTTTACGAAAGCCTCGAGGAAGTACTCGCGCACGATGTACACAACTTTTCCGAAGCCTGCGCGTACTGCATCATAGATTGAATAGTCGATGATTGTTTCTCCGGAGGGGCCGAGTCCGTCTATCTGCTTGAGCCCGCCGTAACGGCTGCCCATGCCGGCTGCAAGAACCAAAAGAGTGGGTTTCATAATATTTTTATCTGTTTAATCCGCAAATTTAACTATTTTTGTGATTATGGGAAAATTTAAAGACATCTGGGACCGGGACAAAGACGGCAACCGCGCTCCGCAGCGCTCGTTCCTCCGCTTCGCCATAGTCATTACAGCAATAATCGTGCTCTTCTTGTTCATCAAGAAAGACAATGTGGTGCGGTGGATCCAGGCGGGCTTCACCCTGCGCAGCCAGGAGCGCCGCATAGAGGCCATCAAGCAGGACAACGAGCGCCTGGACGAGCAGATCCGTATTATGAGCACCTCCAAGGATTCGCTTGAAACCTATGCGCGGGAGGAGTTCGGCTTCACCGAGCCCGGAGACGATGTCTATATAGAAGAATAACCGCCATGCTTATAGTTATAGAAGGACTGGACGGGGCCGGAAAGTCCACCCAGGTCCGCCTGATGAGAGAGTATCTGGAGAGCGTCTGCCCCAGGCTCCAATACATCCACTTTCCCAGATACGACGCCCCGGTATACGGCGGCCTCATAGGCAAGTTCCTCCGCGGAGGCTTCGGCACCATAGAGTCCGTGCATCCGCAGCTTGTGGCCCTGCTGTTTGCTGAGGACCGCCACGGCGCCGCTCCCGGCATCCGGGAGGTCCTCTCTTCCGGCGGCACCGTGCTGCTGGACAGGTATGTCTATTCCAACATCGCATACCAGTGCGCCAAGATGCCGTCCCAGGATGCTGCAGAAGAGCTCAGGGAATGGATTCTCAATACTGAGTACGGCCATTTCAATCTCCCGCGTCCGGACCTGAATATCTTCCTTGACGTGCCCATCGGCTTCGTTCAGGAGAGCCTTACCCGCTCGCGCGCTGGCTCGGACAGAGGCTATCTGCACGGCGGCAGCGACATTCACGAGCAGGACCTCGAGTTCCAGAAGCGCGTAAAGGCAATGTATCTGCGCCAGGCTTCACTTGACCCGTCGATGGTGGTGGTAGACTGCTCGGACCAGGATGGCAACATGCTCCCGCCGGACGCAATATTCAACAAGCTCAAGCAGGTGTATGAAAGTCGTTAGGCGTATATGTGCCGTTATTGTAGGCACCATTTTCTTTGTGGCAGGAATGCTCAAGCTCATGGACCCGGTGGGTACGGGCCTCATTGTGCAGGAGTATTTCAAGTTCCTGCACCTTGCGTTCCTCATCCCCATATCCAAGGTAACGGCAGTGGCGCTGTCTCTGTTCGAAACGCTCCTGGGCGCAGCCATGATCACGGGCGTCTGGCCCCGTGTTACCGGCTTGCTTACCGGAATCGTACTCATCGGCTTTACCGTGCTCACGCTCTTCCTCTGGATATTCAATCCGCCGATGGACTGCGGGTGCTTCGGCGAGGCGCTTCATCTCAATCACGCCCAGAGTTTCTGGAAAAACATAGCTCTCGTTGTCCTTTGGGGCATAGCCTACATACCGTTGGGCAAGGCTCCCACGGCTCGCAGGGCCAAGCACGTATCTTTCTGGATAACAGTGGTTTCTATGGGTGTCTTCACGTTCATGACGCTCAAGGGCATCCCTCCCATAGATTTCACTACCTTCAAGCCCGGAGTCACCCTTATGCAGGCCCAGTATGGCGCGGCTCCCGATTCTCCGCTCCTCAGTATCAGCGATGCAGACGGCGAGTACTGCGACGACCTCCTGTCCACCGGCACCGTGATGTTCTTCTCGAAGTACGACCCCGAGGACATTTCCGCCCGCACCCTTGACCGCATAAACGACTTCAAGTCAAAGCTGGACAGCATCGGCGTCAAAACCGTTACCGCCGTTTCTTCCGTAGACCTCGGCCCCGGAGAGTACTCGGCAGACCGCCGTACGCTTATGACTGTAAACCGCTCAAACGGCGGCGTAACGCTTTTCTCGGACGGCCTGATAGTGGCAAAGTGGCCCGCCTCGCGCCTGCCCGACGTTTCATTCGTGGCAGATCTCGCGTCTTCTGACGCCACAGAGGCTATGATGAAGGAAAACGCCCCGAGGCGTATGCGCCTGCAGGGCTTTCTCCTGTACGTCTTCGCGGTTTTGCTACTGCTGTAAAAATACAGGCTGTCGCAAGTGCGGCAGCCTGTTCTGTTTCTGTATTTGCCCCTTATCAGAGGAACTTTATCTCTACCGGCATACGGGCAAGGATGCGGGGCTGGGAGAGGTATTCCTTCAGACTCACGGCGTAGTCTTCCTTGGGACCGTTCATAGAGGATATCATCATCTCCATCATTGTCTGGGGAGCGGGAACCGCGGTGACGTTCCAGGATGCGGGGTCGTCCAGGCCGGCAAGTGAGGCGGCGTAGGCAACTGCGTCCTGCAGGGTGCCTATTTCGTCAACAAGCCCAATCTGGAGGGCGTCGGTGCCGGTCCATACGCGGCCCTGGCCAATCTCGTCAACCCTTTCCTTGGGAAGGTCGCGGCCCTCGGCGACGATGGTGGTGAAGCGGTCGTAGATGTCTTCTATGGAGCGGAGCATGTAGTTGTACTCGGCCTGGTCGAAGGGACGCATGAGGCCGAACATGTCTCCGTGCTTGTTGGAAGTTATGCTCTCTACGCCCACGTGCAGCAGGTCGGACGCTACTTTGCTGAAGTCGGGAACGGTTCCGAATACGCCGATGGAGCCGGTGAGGGTGAGGGCGTCTGAATAGATCTTGTCGCAGTTGTTGGATATCCAGTAGCCACCGGAAGCGGCATATTCGCCGTACGACGCCACGATGGGCTTTGTTTCTCCGAGCTTGTCGAGGGCGGCTTTGATCTTGTCCGATGCCAGCACGCTGCCGCCGGGGGAGTTGACCCTGAGCACGACGGCCTTTACGCTTTCGTCGGCCCTTACCTTATCTATAAGGGATGCGAAACGGTCTCCGGCAACATTCTGCTCCATCTCGCCGTCTATGATATTGCCGTTGGCGTAGATTACGGCTACTTTGTTCCTGCCCTTGCCGGGAAGCACTTTGGCTGCGGCATAATCGGCGAAGGGGATCATCTTGACGTCCTTGAAGTCCTCCACTACGGCAAGCTTTGCAAGCTGAGCCTTGAGGCCGTCACGGTCGTAGAGCTCGTCCACCAGGCCGCAGTCCTTGAAGTCCTGGGGCAGGCAGAGCTTGAGGCCCTCTATGGCGGCGTTGAGGGATTCTACGCTGATTCCGCGGCTCTCTGCAATCTCGCCGGACATGGTTTCCCACATCGAGTCAACCATTTTCTGGTACTGCTCGCGGTTCTCGGGAGTGGAGCTGCCGCGGGTGTACATCTCTCCGGCGGATTTGTATTTGCCGTGCTTGATGAGCTGCACGTTCACGCCCAGCTTCTTCAGCAGGTCTCCAAGGAAGAACATCTGTGAGCCCACGCCGTTGATCGTTGTGGTGGCGCCCGGGTGCACGGTCATATATACCTTGTCTGCAACGGAGGCAAGATAGTAGGATCCTGTAGAGGGGGTCTCGATATAGGCCACGACGGCCTTGCCCGAGGTCTCGCGGAAGTTCTGGAGCGCCTTTCTGAGCTCGCTGCTGCGTGCGGCGCCGGATGCGTTGCCGTCGGTCTTGAGGTAAATATACTTGATGCCGGGGTCTTCTGCGGCTGCCTTGATTGCCTGCACCGCTTCCCAAAGGCCCACGGTGACTATATTAGTGCCGCCGCTCTGGAGCATCGAGAGGGGATCTGCAGGAGTAGACTGTTCGTCCACGATTACCTTTGACATGTCGATCTTCAGCACACCTTCAGTGGGAACGGTGGGGGCGCCGGAGCCGGCAAGACCGGCGAAAACCGCGAACGTGAGCGCGGAGAGAAGGAGGATGCCGCAGATTACGGCAAGGACCATTTTCAGAAAATTCTTCATTTGACGCTTATTTTTATGCGCAAAAGTACGTAAATTTGCGCAATTATGGCACAAAAACCTTCAATACCCAAGGGAACGCGCGATTTCGGCCAGCCCCAGATGGCGGCACGCAATTATATCTTCGACACAGTACGTTCGGTTTTTCGCAGCTTCGGATACGCCCAGATAGAGACTCCGGCAATGGAGAACCTCTCCACCCTGCTCGGCAAATACGGAGACGAGGGCGACAAGCTTCTGTACCGGATTTTGAATTCCGGCGACGCTTTTGACGGAGTGGATTTTGAAAAGCCCCTTGCTCCGCAGGTGTGCGAAAAGGGCCTGAGGTACGACCTTACGGTCCCGTTCGCCCGCTTCGTGGTGCAGCATCAGGGAGAAATCAGCTTCCCCTTCAAGCGCTATCAGATTCAGCCCGTATGGCGCGCAGACCGTCCGCAGAAGGGCCGCTACCGCGAGTTCTATCAGTGCGATGTAGACGCAATCGGTTCTGACTCACTGCTTTACGAGCTCGAGCTGGTGCAGATCGTGGAACGCGTGTTCAAGAAGCTGGACGTGCGTGTGTGTATGAAGATCAACAACCGCAAGATCCTCACCGGCCTTGCCCAGGTGTGCGGTTTCCCCGATAAG
>JAGCCD010000203.1 GCA_017651785.1 Bacteroidales bacterium | reverse complement strand
CGCGTGGTAATCCTGCTCACGGACGGCGTGAACAACTCCGGAGAAATCTCCCCGCAAACCGCGGCCGAGATTGCAAAGACCTACGGCATAAGGGTTTACACCATAGGCGTGGGCGCCAACGGAATGGCTCCCTACCCCGTAATGACCCCCTGGGGCCCGGATGTGCAGCAGATGAAGGTAGAGATTGACGAAGACCTTCTGAAGGGCATCGCAGACCTCACCGGAGGCCGCTATTTCCGCGCCACCGACAACACCAAGCTGTCGGAGATATATTCAGAAATCAACCAGATGGAAAAGGCCCGCACCACCATAGACAGCTTCCCCGTCTACAAGGAACTGTTTGGCAGGTACGCGCTGGCGGCGCTCATCTGCCTGCTGCTGGAAATCCTTGTCCGTCTGTTAATAAGGAGGATGCCGTAATGCTGTACTTCGCTTCCCCCATATACTTCTGGCTGCTGCTGTTGGTGCCCGTCATCCCCGTGGTGTACGGCATCCTGAGGGCGCTTCGTAAACGCCGTATCAGAAAGTTCGGAGACCCCTCGCTCGTGCGGCAGCTAATGCCGTCCTGGTCCGGCGCAAAGTGCTGGGTGCGCATCATCCTGCTTGACCTGGCATTGCTCTGCTTCATAATAGGCATCGCCCGCCCGCATATGGGCGCAAAGCTCAAGGAGCACGAGGCAAAGGGCGCCGAGATAATGATTTGCCTGGACGTTTCCAACTCGATGCTCGCCCAGGACTACTCCCCTTCCAGACTGGACCGCGCCAAACTTGCCATCACCCGTATGGTAGACCGCCTGCAGGGAGACCGTATCGGCCTTATCATCTTCGCCGGAACGTCCTTCGTGCAGCTGCCAATAACCACCGACTACGTGTCGGCAAAGATGTTCCTGGGCAGCATAGACACGGGATCCGTCCCCATCCAGGGCACCGCCATAGGAGACGCCATACTCACGGCCGCCAAGAGTTTCAGCGCCCAGAGCGAGAAGAGCCGCGCCATAGTGGTGATAACCGACGGCGAGAACCATGAAGACGATGCCGCCGACGCCGCAAAACAAGCCGCCGAGCTCGGCATAAAGGTATATACGATAGGCGTAGGTTCCGTCCAGGGGCAGCCAATCCCCGTTAACGGAGAACTCCTCAAAGACAGCGAAGGCAACATAGTTGTGACGCGCCTGGACGAGGAAACGCTGCGCAAAGTCGCCCGCGAGGGCGGCGGAGCCTATGTGCACGCCGGCAACGAGGAGTTCGGCCTCAACCCCATCATAGACGACATAAAGAAGATGGAGGCCGAGCGCTTCAACTCCATCATATTCGAAGACTTCGACGAGCAGTATATGTACTTCCTGGGCGCCGCCCTATTCCTGCTGGTGCTCGAGATGCTCGTCGGGGAACGCAAACACAAAAAGAGCCTGTTCCAATGAAGAGAGGATTGACATACGCGCTTGCCGCGCTGCTGCTGCTTGCCCCCGCCCTGCCAGGTATGGCGCAGGCGGACAGGCATGAGGTGCGCGCCGGCAACCGGAAGTTCAAAAAGGGCGGATTCAAGGAGGCCGAGATAGACTATCGCAAGGCCGTTCTTAAGGATTCCCTTTCCGTGGCCGGAGAATACGACCTGGCAAGCAGCCTGTACCGCCAGCAGGACTACGAAGGGGCCGGCAAGGCGCTGCAAACAATCAAGGATATCGCTCCCGCAAGCGGGAATGCCGCAAAATGGCAGTACAACAGGGGCGACGTCGCCCTGCAGCAGAAAGACTACGCCACGGCCGTAGACGCCTTCCGCCAGGCCCTGCTCCTTGAGCCCGGCGACCTGGACGCCAAAGAGAACTACATCTACGCCAAGCTGATGCTGCAGAACCAGCAGAATGGCGGAGGCGGAGGCGATCAGAACCAGGACAACCAGGATCAGAACCAGGACCAGAACCAGGATCAGCAGCAGGACCAGCAGGGCCAGCAGGATCAGCAGGACCAGCAGCAGAACCAGGATCAGAATCAGGATCAGAATCAGGACAATCAGGACCGGCAGCAGGAGCAGAAGATTTCTCCCCAGCAAGCCCAGCAGATGCTTCAGGCCATCCAGGCCCGCGAGAAGGAGACCCAGGACAAGGTGAAGAAGGAAAAGGCCGCAGCGTTAAAGAGCAGGCAAAAGGAAAAGAATTGGTAATGAAGAGATTAGTCGCAATATTAGCCGGAATACTCGCTACGGCGGCGGCGTTCTGCCAGACCTCGATAAAGGTAAACGTGCAGAACCTTGTGGCCGTAGACGAGCAGTTCAGTGTAACGTTCACCATAGAGGGCGAGGCCCGTCCGTCAGACTTCAGTTGGGAACCGGGAGACGACTTCCAGCTTGTCTGGGGGCCGCAGAAAGGCTCTTCCACGTCCATCAGCATAGTGAACGGCAAGAAGACCCAGACCTCGCAGACCACGTACACCTACATCCTCCTGCCGCGCAGCACGGGTACGTTCAACCTTCCCGGGGCGTCGGCTACCATAAAGGGCAATACGGTTACGTCCAGAAGCGCCACGGTACAGGTGGTGTCCAACGGCGCAGCGGCGCAGCAGGGTCAGCAGGGAGGCGGTTCATCCCAGGGCGGAGGCTCCACAGACAGTCAGGGGAGCGCCACCCAGAACAGGGGCGACGACCTCTTCATGCGCCTCTCCGTCAGCAAGACCAAAGCGATTGTGGGAGAAACCATCAGCGCCACACTCAAGCTTTACCACAGGGTTAACATAGCCGGCTTCGAGGACGCCAAGTTCCCCTCTTTCAACGGGTTCTGGAGTCAGGAGCAGCAGGCGCCCACCAACATCGAGTTCCATCGCGAAAGCATAGGAGACAACATCTACGACGCCGCGGTGCTGCGTTCCTGGACACTTATCCCCCAGCAGGCCGGAGAGATGACCATCGACCCCGCCGAGCTGGTTTGCCTGGTGAACGTACGCACCCGCCGCCAGTCGTCGGGCAGCATCTTCGACGATTTCTTCCAGGACGACTACCGTACCGTGAGGCGCAGGGTAACAACTCCCGCCATCAAGGTTCAGGTGTCGCGCATTCCCGACGGAGCCCCGGCTTCGTTCGCCGGAGGCGTGGGACAGTTCCGAATGAACGCATCGCTGAGCCGCGACTCGCTGCAGACGCACGACGCCGGAACCCTCCGAATTACCATAAGCGGTAAGGGCAACCTGTCGCTGCTCGAGGCTCCCAAAGTGTCTTTCCCGCCAGATTTCGAGGCATACGATGTAAAGACCAGTGAATCAGG
>JAGCCD010000202.1 GCA_017651785.1 Bacteroidales bacterium | reverse complement strand
GAGCAGGTGGCAGTGCTGTATTGCGGCACGCACGCGCTAATGGCAGATATTCCCATATCGCGGGTGATTGAGTTCCAGACGCTTTTCCTGGACGCAATGCGCTCGATGCACGCCGCGGTACTTGACGAGCTCTCGCGCGGAACGGTTTCTCCGGAAGCTGAAAACGCAATCAGAAAGGTCGCAGCCGACATATGTCTTCACTTAGGGAAGTAAAAGACCGCATCGCGTCGGTGCGCAGTACGCTGAAGATCACTTCGGCGATGAAACTCGTGGCATCCTCCAAGCTCCGCAAGGCCCAGAGGACCATCGAGGCGCTGCGCCCGTACGAGGCGACGCTCACGCGTATACTTTCCTGCCTTCCCGGAGAGTTCTCGGCGCAGGCTGCCCCCTCGCCCGAAATGACAGATGGAGCTTCCGCCCCTCTGCCGGTTATCTTGCTGGCAATCAGCAGCAACACCTCAATGTGCGGAGCTTTCAACGCAAATGTCATCAAGCTCGCGCTGGACACGTTGAAGGGGATCGACGGCCCAGTCCAGGTATGGTCTTTCGGAAAAAAGATCACGGAAGCCCTGCGCAAGGCAGGAATGCCTGCGGCGCGTGATTATACGGAAGTCGTAACCCACCCCTCGTCGGATGCGGTTGCATCCATTTCCGGAGAGCTGCGCTCCCTCTACGAATCGGGTAAAGTGGGGCGCGTAATCCTGGTATACAACCATTTTGTAAGTACCGGCCGCCAGATTGCCCTCACCGAGGGCTTCCTGCCCTTTTCTTCTCCGCAAGCCGCTTCTTCGGAAGCCCGCAGTGGCGGAGACACCGCCGACGACCTCTATATCCTGGAGCCGTCGGCAGCGGAACTGGCATCTTCTATGATTCCGCAAATGCTTGACCTTAAACTATATGCAGCTATTCTTGACTCAGCGGCGGCAGAGCACGCCGCCCGTATGGTGGCCATGCAGGCCGCCACCGACAATGCTGAAGAACTGCTCTCCCAGCTCACTCTCGAGTACAATAAGGGACGTCAGCAGAAGATCACTTCAGAGATTCTGGACATCGTCGGAGGCTCCGCAGAACGATAACTTTTTTGGCCATTTTCGTTGAAATTTTCAACGTATTTTGCCAATAGTCCTTCCGGACATTAAGAAAAATTTTTATTTTCTCGCGTAATTATTCAATTTTGCGGCCTTTATACGTGTGTATTATACTTATATTTTTTATTGGGATTATTTTGTCTATTTGGAAAATTTATGTAGCTTTGCGACTTAAAATTGCTTAGTATGCCTAGATAGTTAGCTGGAAAGTTAGTTTATCTCATATTATGTTATTATTGTTTAATTAAAATTCAACCAATGAGAAAAATCAAATCATTTTTCGCGGTTGTGGCATTGCTTCTTGTAGGAGCCTCTGCATTTGCACAGAATGTGAATGTGAGCGGAACCATCAGGGAGGCCAATGGTGACGCTGTTTCAGGAGCTGCCGTGCAGCTCAAGGGCAGCACCACCGTTTACGCCATGACTGATGCATTGGGCGGCTACAAGATCTCCGTTCCCGCTAACGGAACTCTCGTCATCAGCTGCCTGGGTTACAAGACGGTGGAGATTGCCGTCGGTGGACGTCAGGTTGTGGACGTGATCCTTGAGTCAGACGCAGAACTCCTTGAAGAGACCATCGTCGTGGCTTACGGTACCGTCAAGCGCGAGGCCGTCACCGGTTCGGTTTCTTCCGTAAAGGGTGAAACACTCGCCGCCGCCCCCGTAACTTCCGTGGACAAGGCCCTCGGAGGAAAGCTCGCAGGTGTTCAGGTTTCCGGTTCATCCGGCCAGCCTGGTGCGGCTTCCAACATCCGTATCCGCGGTTATTCCTCAATCAACGCCTCAAACGAGCCCCTGTGGGTTGTTGACGGTATCCCTGTGCTCAACGGTAACATCAGCGAGCTCACCAATACCTCCAACACCCTCACCACTCTCAATCCCAACGACATTGAGAGCATCACGGTGCTTAAGGACGCTGCCGCGGCCGCCGCTTATGGTTCCCGTGCAGCAAACGGCGTTATCCTCGTTACCACCAAGAGCGGTAAGGAAGGAAAGGCTTCATTCGACGCCCGTGCCAAGTACGGTGTCAGCTGGCTTCAGAGCGACAGCGGCTACCGTCCCATGACCGCCGAGGAACTCCTCGGATGGCAGAGGCAGGCAGCCGTCAATGCAGGTGCCGACCCTGACAATCCTACCGGAGCCTACTACAGGCCCATGAGCCTCCTGAACGGTGAGCACACCAACTGGCTCAGCTACCTCACCCGTCCCGGTAACCTCCAGGAGTACGAAATCAGCGCCCGCGGAGGCAACGCCAATTCCAAGTTCTTCTCCTCCGCATCCTTCCATCGCAACGAGGGTGTATTCTACGGAGTAGACTATCAGAAGATCCAGGCTCGTATCAACGCAGACCACAAGCTCACCAAGAGACTCGAGGCCAGCGCCCGTGTAAACGTAGCTTACACTGAGCAGAACGATATCCCTATGCAGAGTCTGTACTATGCAAACCCTGTATTCGCCGGTGTAACCATCATGCCTTGGATTCCCAAGACCAACCCGGACGGCACTCCTAACGTGAACATCGCCTCCAACTCTTATCAGAACCCCCGTGCAACTGCAATGTACGACCAGCAGTGGGAGCACATCTACCGCTTCAACGGTACCCTCGGACTCAAGTGGGAGCCTTTCAACAACCTCTTCCTCGAGACCAAGAACTCCGCTGAGGGCATCTTCGGTTCTTCAAAGCGTTACTGGGATCCCCAGGCCCGCGGCAGCGCCAGCGTACCTACCGACCAGTCCATCAAGAACCAGTACATGCAGCTCACCACTTCCAATACTGCAACTTACGCCAACATCTTCGGTGGATACCACTCAGTGCGTGCCGTCGTAGGTCAGGAGGCCATGAAGTACATGTATGACTATATGTACACCTATGCTCCCGGCACCGACGCCAACATGCCTTATCCTCAGTTCGCACCCGCAGAAAGCGTTGAGGCGGAAATGGGCTTCTCCCGCAGGACCATGCTCTCCTTCTTCACCATCGCAGACTACAACTACGATCAGAGGTATTTCGCACAGGCTACCCTCCGTGCTGACGGTTCTTCCCTCTTCGGAAGCAAGAACAAATGGGGTCTCTTCTGGTCCGTTTCCGCATCCTGGAACCTCCGTCGTGAGAAGTTCATGCAGAACGTCGGCTGGCTCGACCTGTTGAAACTCCGCGTGAGCTACGGTCTCAACGGTAACAACGGTATCGGCCCTTACCAGGCATACGGCCTGTACGGCGGAACTTCCTACAACGGATACGTAGGTATGCTGCCCAGCCAGCCTTCCAACGACATCCTGTCATGGGAAAAGAACGCCACCTGGAACGTCGGTCTGGACTTCAGCGTCTTCAACCGCCTCCGCGGTAATGTTGACGTCTACAACCGTAAGACCCTCGACATGCTGCTTGACAAGACCGTCCCTCAGACCACCGGTTACTCAACCCTGTTCATGAACATCGGTTCCATGAAGAACGAGGGTGTTGAGTTCCAGCTGGACGGCGACATCATCCAGACTCCCGAATTCGTCTGGAACGTCGGCTTCAACGTGGCATTCAACAAGACCACTATCCTCGACCTCGGCGGTGAGGAGAAGATCGGTACCAGCCTCCAGCAGGTTGTCGGCAAGTCCATGTATACCTATTATCTTTATGATTACTACGGAGTCAACCCTACCAACGGTGAGGCTCTCTGGGTATCCAACCTTGACGAAGAGACCGGTGAAATCACTCTCACCAACTCCCAGGCCAAGGCACGCCGCTACTATGCAGGTTCTCCTGAACCCAAGTTCATGGGCGGCTTCAACACCAGCCTCCAGTGGGGTGGCCTGAGCCTCAGCGCATTCTTCGAGTATATGGGTGGCAACAACGTCTGGAACGTCAACGAGTATCACTACACCAACAGTGACGGTGAGCAGATGCAGATGAACCAGAAGGCCTCCGCCCTCAACTACTGGAAGAAGCCCGGCGACACCGCTTGCAACCCCAGGCCCATCGCAGGTAACTCCACCAACTCCGCCATCGGCGCTTCAGACCGCTGGCTCGAGAGAGGCGACTTCGTCCGTATCAAGGACATCACCCTCGCCTACAGCCTTCCCAAGCCCGCTCTTGACGTTCTTCACGTCAAAGGACTCAAGGTCTACGTGAGCGGTCTCAACCTCTATTGCTTCAACGATGTTGATTTCTGGGATCCCCAGATCTCCCTCGTCGGATATGGTGCAGGTAACTACCCTCTTACCAAGTCTTTCATTGGTGGAGTAGAAGTGTCATTCTAAAGACGAGCAGAATATGAAAAAGTATATTGTTATAATTGCAGCCGCTCTCGTGGCACTGGTTTCCTGCAAGGATTTCCTTGAAGAGGCTCCTCTTACCGCACAGAGCGACGTGTTGACCCTGTCAACCATCGAAGGTTTCGACAGCGCTACCGGCGGTGCCTACTCACCCCTCGCTTCTGCCGACAACTGGTATGGAATGATATTCGTGGTAGGTCACGAGCTTATGACCGGCAATGCGAGGAAGTCCCTCACTGCCGACTCCGGCCGTCTCTATACCAACTACCGCATCAACTACAGCCCTACCGATACCTGGGGCGGCCTGTGGTCATATGCATACTATGTTATCTCCTGCTGCAACGAGGTTATCAACCGCCTCGAGGGTGAAAGTGCAGAGCTTGGAACAGAAGAAGAGCGCAACAATCTCATTGCCGAGGCTCTCTTCCTCCGTGCCCTTTCGCACTTCGACCTCGTCCGCACCTTCGCACAGCCTTACGCCTACACTTCAGACGCTTCTCACCTCGGTGTCCCCATCGTGCTTGAGCGCGACCTTTCTGCAAAGCCCGCCCGTAACACCGTCAAGCAAGTTTACGAACAGGTAATCGCAGACCTCACCAAGGCAGAAGGCCTTATCGATCCTGCATACCGCCGCAGCGGCACAGACCCTGCAGCAGCAGTGAGCATCTACGCAATCCAGGGCCTCCTGAGCCGTGTATACCTCTACTCAAAGCAGTGGCAGCTCGCCGCCGACTATGCAACCAAGGTTATCAGCAGCGGCAAGTACTCAATGTGGACTGCAGACGATATCTTCTCCGGATCATTCGAGGACGGTGACGCCAACAGCGTTTACTGGGCAGAGTCCCAGAGCAGCGGCGAGGTCATCTTCGAGATCTACGCAGACAAGTCCAACAGCTACGACGGCTACTGGACCGGCATCCGCCAGATGACTTCTCCCGACGGTTACGGCGATGCAGCCGCATCCCAGGACCTCATCGGCATCTACGAGGAAGGTGACGTCCGCGGAAAGCTCTTCTTCGTCGGCACCGGTGACTATGCCGGAGACGTATGGCCTGCCAAGTACTATGGTAAGGGCAAGTCCAACCCCGACGTGAACAACGTTCCCATCATCCGTCTCTCCGAGATGTATCTTAACCGTGCAGAGGCAGTCATCAACGGCGCTACCGGCGCAAATGCCGCAGCAGACCTTGAGATCATCGCAAAGAACCGCGGCGCTTCCACTCAGCCCACCACAAATGCCGGCGTTCAGCTCGAGCGTCGCAAGGAGCTTGCCTGGGAAGGCCACTACTGGTTCGACCTTGCACGCACCGGCACCGCTATGACCCGTACCGATGTGGCAGAGGGCGTTATCAAGGAGATCCCTTATCCCAACTACCGTTGGGCCATGCCTATCCCCGACCGCGAGACCATCGCCAACGAGAATCTCGAACCCAATGTCTGGGAATAATATAGGAGGATTACGATATGAAGAATATATTTAGAACCATTCTGGGCACCGCAGCCCTCCTCGCAGCCTTCTCCTGCAGCAATCTGAACGATTTCCCCGTTTTTGATCCTGCAGAAAGCTTCGCTGCATTCGAGAAGAGCAACTATATGATCAACGAAGACTACGGCAAGCTGATCATCCCCGTGACCATCGCATCCATCGATCCTGTCAACACCACCGTTTCCTACCGTATCAACGACGGAACCGCTAAGGCAGGCGTGAATGTGAAGGACACCAACTCTTCCGCAGTTCTTACTTTCGCCGACGGCGCACGTACCCAGAACATCGTCCTGGACATCATCAGCCTTGAAGGCGAATACACCGGAGACCTCGACTTCAGCGTCGAGCTTCTCTCCGCCACCGGCCTTAAACTCAGCTCAGAGAACGTCTGCAACGTAATAATCGCCGACCTCGACCACCCTCTGGCCGCCATCCTCGGCACCTATGTTGCAACTTCTCAGAACTACGCCGGTGCAGACATCACCTGGGAGCTTACCCTCACCAAAGACGAGAAAGACGTCACCGTGGTACACTGCGACTTCTTTACTCCCGGATGTATCCAGTACTCCAGCTGGGGTGACTGGTCATACGTGGGAACCGTCTCCGAGGACAAGAAGTCCATTTCCTTCGCAGTCGGTCAGAAGTGCCAGGCCTGGTACCAGACAGAGGACGACCAGTTCCAGCTCCTTACCTGGGAGCCCGGCATCTACCTCTACGACACCGGCAACGTGGTCTTCAACGAGGTTTCCGAAGGTGTATGGTATTCCGCAGAGAAAGTATGGCTTTATCCTGTCGTCACCGGTTCACTCTATACCAACTGGTGCGTAAGGGAAACCACTTGGACAAAAAAATAATTTGAGCAGACCATGAAAAGAATTTTCGCATATCTTATCGTTGCAGCGGCACTCGCATTAGGAGCGTCTTCCTGCATCAAGGACGTTTTCCCCGAGGGAACCGAGCCTACGCCTGCTCTTGAGTCGGAAGGTATCGACATCAAGATTGACTCCGTAAGCGACAACGCTTTCGAGTTCACTCTTGCTCCCAAGGGCAAATCTGCCTACTATTCCTATCTTGTAACAGCTGCCCCTGCAGCTCCCGATTCCTCACAGCTTTATGCAGTGAAGTATTCCGGCATCAAGCAGGGAATCATCAGCTACAAGAAGACCCCCCGCTTCTCCATCCAGGTAGAGGATCTTACTCCCAACCATACTTATTATGTCTATGCTGTAGCCGCCAGCGAAGAGGGTAACGTGAGCCCTGTGGTTTCCGTTTCCGTCACCACTACGGACGGCGTAGCACCCAGGATCACCGGTTCCAGCTACAAGGGCAATGTGCTGACCCTCAAGTTCTCAGAGCCAGTCACCTACGTGGAGGGCAAAGAGATCTCGGCTCAGGGTTTCCCGTTCCTGTTCCCCACCGGCACTCCTTCAGTTGAGAAGGCAGTAGGTAAGGTTGTTGCAAACGGCACCTCTGCAGACGTTACGTTCGAGGATATAACCCAGCCAGGTACCCTCTATGTGGTCAACATCCCCGAGGGCGCATTCATCGACTCCGTCGGTCAGAAGACCGGTGCAGTTTCCAGCGCCATTACCGGTCAGGACGACAAGGGACAGCCCGTGTTCGCACAGGGTTCCATCTACGGATATGTATCTGCAGGTTCCATTGAGGTCGACGATGAGGTCGCTCCCGCAACCCTGGTTGACTGGAAGACCGCAGTCCCCCTGTTCAAGTGCAAGACCCCCATCGCACAGATAGGTAAAGATGCAGTCACCGCAAAGGTTTACCACGAGGAAGATGGCGTAAGGGTTACTTCCGAGTACGATCTCACTGCCAACATCACCTATGGCACCATCGACGGTTACACCGTGGTTGCTTTCCTCCCCGAGGAGCCCAACCGTGGAGATGAGGTGTCCTTCGAGATCGCAGAAGGCGCTGCCATCGATATCTTTGGCAATACTTCTCCCGAGCTCACCGTGGGTCCCGTCCTCTATTCATACGGTTTCACCGTTGAAGATGTTCTTGGAACATACCAGAACGACGGCGCCAGCGCTTATGGTGCCACTTATAATGAGGATCCCTGGACATTCACCGTCGCCAAATCCGATGATGACGAGGCTGGCAATGTCATGATTACCAATTACTACGGACTTGACACCCAGATCTACGCAGAATGGGACGGCGACGCCGGCACCCTTACCATCCCCACCAACGAGGATTGGGTATTCGTGAACGGCTTCATGGACGGTCCTTATTATATCGAGTACTATCTCACCGGCTATTACAGCGGACTTGCTTCCGCAAGCGACGGTCGTGACATCGTGCTTTATATGAAGGAAAAAGGTTCGTTCTACGATGGTAACGACTACCCCGGCTATTTCTACTATGTCTTCACCGTTCCCGAAAGCGGCAACCTCGAAGATATTACGGAGGCCAATATCGTTACTTACGACTACAACGTCTTTATGCCTGAATTCGCAGGTGTAGAGGAGGGTGGTTCGTCCGTAGCTCCCGCTTCCAGGATGTATGTACCTATGCCCAACTTTGCAAGGCCCAAGGTGAACTTCACCAAGGTGATTGCCAAGTAAGTCATATACATAGCTTTTCCGGAGCCGCCACCCAAAATGGCGGCTCCTTTTATATATGGCGCATTTTTTGAAAATCTTTTTCTATATTTGTAACCCTATAAAAATAGAAGAAATGAAACGTTTAGTGCTTATATGCGCCTTTGCGCTTGCCTCCCTTTTTGCAGTAGCCCAGGAATATGATCCCACTTCCACCTGGCCGTACCTGTATCCCGATTTTACGGAGGGCGAGATAATGTCCATAGACGGCAGTTCCAAGAAAGCCTTGCTTAACGTGCACGTTCTCAAAGCGGCATTGCATTATATAGACGGAGATCTCATCAAGGAGCTCGCTCCCGGCCAGGCTTTCTCCGCCAGGATTGGCCAGGACTACTATATCAACGCCAGCGGCAAGATGATGAAGATCCTCGCCCAGAACAACAGCGGTTACGTTGCGGAGGGCGTAGAGGTAGACGTGGTTAAGCTCAATTCAACCGGGGCTGCCTACGGTTCTTCCTCAACCACGCTTGGCACAATGGCTCTCAGCTCGCTCGAGGGCGTAGGCTCCACCAATTCAGGCACCAGCATGAACCACATGGAGATCAAGGCCAACAAAGACAACGGACAGATCCTTCCCCTTCTCAAGAAGAAGTATCTCTTCGTCAACAAGATGTGCATCTTCGCCACCAAGCGCGACGTGTCAGACGTTACCGATCCGGCCGCCTTCAAGGCTTTCCTGAAGGCCAATAAAGTTAAGTGGAACGATCCCCAGAGCCTTCTCGGCGTGGTGGATTTCATAGCCCAGCAGTAATTATTTAATGAAAAAAGCCCTTTCCTGCTTTGTAGCAGGGTTGTGCCTGTGGGCCTGCACATCCGAGCCGGCCCCGGTAGAACCCGCAATACCCGCTCCCGGGGAAGAGACGGTGAACACCACCTCCCTCATCCCCGGAGAAATGATAGTAGAGTTTTCCGAAGAACTTACCCGTGCCATAGAATCCGACCTGGCATCCGGAGCTTTCCTCAGCACCCGTTCGGAGAGTACTAATTCCGCACTTGCGGCCATTGGAGCCACAAGTGTAGAGAGGCTTTATCCTGATGCTGGCGAATGGGAGCCCCGTCACCGCGAGGCCGGTCTCCACAGGTGGTATGTCGTCCGCTTCGACGAATCCCTCCCGCAGACCCGCGCCGCCCGTTCCATCTCCCAGATTCCCGGAGTGGTTTTTGCCGAGCCTTCAAGGCGCGCCAAGCCCACGGCCATCTTCAACGACCCCCAGCTTGACAAGCAGTGGCACTACATCAACACCGGCGCCTACAAG
>JAGCCD010000201.1 GCA_017651785.1 Bacteroidales bacterium | reverse complement strand
GCGCCCTTGGAGTGGGTGTGGTACTGGCGCGGGCGTGAGTATTCGGGGCCGAAGTTGTTGCAGATGTACTCTTTTGACGTATTGACGGCAAGGGCCGACAGGTTGGTGGAATCTGTACGCATATAGGTGATGAGACCCCTTTCGTACAGCGACTGCGCCACCCTCATTGTGGTGCTTACGGGCAGGTGCAGCTTGCGTGCGGCCTCCTGCTGAAGGGTGGACGTGGTGAATGGCGGCTGAGGGACCCTCGCTCCCTCTTTGCTGTCTATTGAGCCGACGGTATATGTGGCGCCGATGCAGTCCTGAAGGAAGGCGCGGGCCGATTCTATGTCGTTGAACTTCTTGTCCAGCAGGCCCTTGACGGAGGTGCCGCGAGCCACAAAAGTGGCTTCTACGCGATAGAACGGAGTGGGCTTGAAGGATCCGATCTCCCTTTCACGGTCTACCACAAGGCGGAGTACCACCGACTGCACGCGGCCTGCGGAGAGTCCGCGCTGTATCTTCCTCCACAGGATGGGGGAGAGCTCGAAACCCACCAAGCGGTCAAGCACGCGGCGCGCCTGCTGCGCGTTTACCAGGTTCATGTCTATGCCCCTGGGGTTCTTGACGGCGTTGAGTATGGCGTCTTTGGTGATTTCGTGGAATACGATGCGGCGGATCTTGTCGGGACGCAGGCCGAGTGTCTCGCTGAGGTGCCAGGATATGGCCTCTCCTTCGCGGTCTTCATCGGAAGCGAGCCACACGAGGGATGAGCCGTCGGCAAGCTTCTTGAGTTCGTTTACCACGCGTTTTTTCTCTGCCGGGATGACGTACTGGGGGCTGAAGCCGTGATCTATGTCTATGCTCAGGCTCTTGTCCTGAAGGTCGCGGATATGGCCGAAACTTGACTTCACCACAAAGCCGTCTCCGAGGTATTTCTGAATGGTCTTTGCCTTGGACGGCGACTCCACTATCACTAAATTCTTTTCCATACAATTTTCAATTCGGCTACAAATTTAAAGGGAATTTCGGAATTTGTTGTAATTTTGTGTTTTCAAGTATTGGAAATGACAGACAAGACACGCAAGACTATAACCCGCTGGTTCTGGATTATTCTGGCCGCACCTTTCGTGCTGGTATTCCTCCTTTTGCTCCTGGTAGGGATATTCGCCAAGCTTCCTTCCTTCGAGGAACTTGAGCATCCGGACAGCAAACTGGCCACCCAGGTCCTGGCAGAAGGCGGAGAGGTCCTCACGACTTTCCACATAGAAAACCGCACTTACGTCTCCTATGACGAGCTAAACCCCAGACTCGTCCAGGCGGCCGTGGCAACAGAGGACGTCCGCTTCTACAAGCACTCCGGAATAGACATGAAAGGTCTGGCCCGCGTTGCCGTAAAGACCCTCCTGTTGCGCGATTCCAGCCAGGGAGGCGGCAGCACCATCACCCAGCAGCTCGCCAAGACCCTGTATCCCCGTCAGGAGAACGCCAGCAAGTTCACGCTCGTGCTCACTAAGCTCAAGGAGTGGATTACCGCCGTCCGTCTTGAAAGGGACTACACCAAAGACGAGATCGTGGCGATGTACCTCAATTCCATCTTCTTCGGAAGCGGCGCATACGGTATCAAGGCCGCATCGGAAACATTTTTCTCCAAGGAGCCTGCAGACCTCACTACCGAGGAGGGCGCAATGCTCGTGGGAATGGTGAACAAGCCCACCCGCTACAACCCTGTCCTTAATCCGGAGAACGCCCTTAACCGCCGCAATTTCGTAATCGGCCGCATGGAGAAGGCCGGTTACATAGACAAGGCAGAGAGAGACTCCCTCCAGCAGCTTCCCGTGCTCCTGGATTATCACGTGATGGACCACAACTCGGGTCACGCCCCTTATTTCCGCGATATGCTCCGCCGCGACATGAACGCCCAGAAGCCCCGCCGGGACGATTATCAGTACCCCGAGGACTATTCTGCAGACTCCCTCCGTTGGGTGAACGACGGCATTTACGGCTGGCTCACCAAGAACAAGAAGCCCGACGGTCAGCCGTATAACCTGGATAAAGACGGCCTCCGCATCTACACCACCATAGACTACAAGATGCAGGTTTTCGCAGAAGAGGCCGTAGTAGAGCATCTCGGCGGATACCTCCAGAAAGCGTTCGAGAACGAGCTCAAGTACAAACGCAACAAGCCCTTCGGCAATGAGATAGACCAGAAGACGGCAGAGCGCCTCATGGCCCAGGCCCGCAGGTGGAGCGACCGCTACCGCGTGCAGAAGAGGTCCGGCGTGCCGGAAGATGAAATCCTTGCCCAGTTCGACAAGCCCGTAAAGATGCGCGTCTTCGCGTGGAACAAGGCCGGTTACATAGACACCACCCTCACGCCTAATGATTCCATCCGCTATTACAAGTCCTTCATGCGCTGCGGGTTCGTGGCCATGGAGCCTGTAACGGGCAAGGTGAAAGCATATGTCGGCGGCCCCAACTACCGCTACTTCAAATTCGACAACGTCACCCAGTCAAAGCGTCAGGTAGGTTCTACTATCAAGCCGTTCCTTTATACCCTCGCAATGCAGGAAGGCCTCTCACCGTGCGACCGCGTTGTCTGCACCCCCCAGACTTTCATAAATGCCGACGGCTCCCAGTGGACTCCGAGGGGAGACATATACGACAGGAACCACACCGGAGAGATTGTTCCCATAAAGTGGGGCCTTGCCGTGAGTTCCAACTACGTAACGTCCTTCCTTATGAAGCAGTTCGGCCCTCACGCGATGGCGCAGATGATGCACAGAATGGGCATCCACAGCCACGTTGACGAAGTGTGGTCACTCTGCGTGGGTCCTGCCGATATCGCTCTGTATGAGATGGTTGCGGCATACAACGCCTTCCCCTCGCAGGGTATCTATTCCGAGCCGCTTTACGTCACCCGCATAGAAGACAACCAGGGTAACGTAATATCCGAGCATACCAACGCCAAGCGCGAGGCCATCAATGCCAGCAGCGCGTATCTGATGATCAACCTTATGCAGGGCGTGGTGAACGGAGGAACCGGCAGCAGACTGCGTTACGCCTACAATCTCAAGGGAGAGATAGCGGGCAAGACAGGCACCACCAACGAGTGCTCGGACGGCTGGTTCATAGGCTACACGCCCAAGATCACCGCCGGCGCATGGATAGGCGCAGAGAACCGTCAGATCCACTTCAACGTGCTTGACGGAGCGCGTACCGCCCTTCCCATCTGGGGCATCTGGATGAAGAAGTGCCTCGCTGCCGGCATCTTCGACGAGAACGACAGGTTCCAGGCTCCCGCAACCATAGACTTCTCCCTGGACTGCAGTTCTACCGGCACCTTCCTTGGAGGCGCCGAGGAGGGCGACGACCTTGAGAACCAGAACAACGAGGAAACAGATTACTATTTCAACTGATATGGGTAAGTACAATTCGATAGCGGTCATCTACGGAAGCGATTCTTCCGAGTGGGAGGTATCCTGCAGGAGCGGCGAGTTCGTGGCATCGGCCATTGACGACCTTCAGTACGACGTTTACGAAGTTTTCGCGCGTTTCGGCGTATGGAAGCTCGTGGCCTTCCGCAAGCGCAATGCGATGCGCGTTACCTTCCCCGCAGAGGCGCAGCCCGACATCAACAAGAGCGACTTTTCCGTGGGCGTACTGGGAGAAACCATCCGTTTCGACTATGCCTACATCGTGCAGCACGGCGCACCCGGAGAAACCGGCCAGATCCAGGGCTACCTCGAGATGCTCGGCGTCCCCTTCAGCTCCTGCAGCTCGTACGCCAGCATGATTGCGTTCGACAAGTTCGCCTGCAAGGCTTACGTGCGCTCTCAGGTCAAGTGCGCGCCCGACGCCCTTGTCCGTCGCGGAGAAGACATAGAAGCCTTTTGCGCCAAGGTCGCGGGCGAGCTCCGTTTCCCCGTGTTCGTTAAGCCCACGCAGGGCGGCTCCAGCTTCGGCGTTACCCGCGTCACAGACCCGTCAGAGTTGGCAGAGGCCATTCAGTACGCCTTCTCCGAGAATACAATGGTGATAGTGGAGCAGGGCATAGAAGGCCGCGAGCTCACTTGCGCCGCCTACTTTGACGGCACCTCCGTCAAGGCGCTGCCGCCCATCGAGATAGTGAGTGAGAACGAGTACTTCGACTACGACGCCAAATACAACGGTCACAGCGCAGAAATCTGCCCCGCTCCCATAAGCGCGGAAGAGACTGCCCTGCTGCAGCAGACCACCTGCCACCTTTATTCGTTCATCGGCTGCAAAGGTGTGGTGAGAATAGACTACATCCTTGCCGCGGACGGTCTTTACTTCCTGGAGGTCAACACCATACCCGGTATGACCAGCGCCTCCCTCGTACCCAAGATGGTGCGTGAGGCGGGCTTGACGGTCACGCAGTTCCTCTCCACAATCATAGAGAATTCGTAGTGCTGCTCTCGCAGTTCATAAGCGAGGGCT
>JAGCCD010000200.1 GCA_017651785.1 Bacteroidales bacterium | reverse complement strand
TTTGTGCTGGGAAATCCTTTTCTTTGCACAAAAACGCGACTATGAAATCTTCCTTCTTCCGCCCCGCGGCCCTCGTTTTCTTCCTGGCCGCCTGCCAGCTGCTTGAACCTCCGGTCCACCTTGGCACCCCACGATCAGACGAGGGGTTGCACACCGTGGTTCCCGGCACGCCGGTTCCCGATACCGTGCTGCTGGTTTCCGCCATTTGCTATCCTCAGACATACGACTGGCGCAAGGACAGCCTCTTCGGCAGGGTGCCCTGCACGCTCAAGCTGTTCAGGGACGGCGAAGAGGCGCTTTCGCTGCAGGCGGGCCCCGGTACCGTCATCAGCTCGTCGCACGACACGCATCACATTATAGACGGCTCGCTTTTTACTGAGTATACGGATTCCCGTCAGACCGTAATCTGCCGGGACGGCGAGAAAGTGGCGTCCTGGGCCGGTCGGGAGCGGCTCGTGGGCCTGCTGCCAAAGGACGGAGTGCTGTATACCCTGGGTTGCTCAGACGCGGGTATGGTGTTCCGCAAGAACGGAGTTGAGGCGCTGCGGGTAGAGGACGGAGTGCCCTTTGGCGGGTTCCGGTTTATTACCTACGGGCGTACTGGAGCCCTGTACGAGCACGAGGAAGCGGTGTGCTTCGCTTTTCAGTCGTCCCGCAAGGGCGTTCCTGCCGTATTCATCGCCCACGGCGGAGATCCTGTTGAGGTACTATCCGTTCCCGGGGCAAAGATGCTGGACGCCAAGCTGTTGCGTGACGGCGCGGCGGTCCTGTACGACGACTCTGGCGCCGCCCGCCTGTGGCACGGCCGCGGTCAGGTCATAGATATCCCCCAGAGGGGAGCAATCACCTGGGAGGCGGCCGAAATAGCAGAGCTGGGCGGCTCGCTGTGTGCAGTGGGGTACTGCCACGGCTCCGGAGATTCGTCGCTGTCTTTCGGAATAGGCCGCAGCAACTATTCCAACAGGTTCAACGTAACGCCTTTGGCGGCTTATGTGCGCACAGGGGAGCTCGTGCCTGTTTTTGCAGGAGAAGACGTTCCTGCGGACTGCTGTTTCCTTAGTGGAGACTGCGCGTGCTTCTCGCCGACGGGAGGCCTCACGCTTGCGCTCAGCCCCAAGGATATGTCTGCAAGCCCGTATGTGCTGTGCGACGGGCATCGGACGGAGTATCCCGTACACGGCATTCTTACCGGCGTTTCATATTATATCTCCGATTGATATGCTTGTACGTGCCTATTCTGCCAAGTGCGTCGGCATAGACGCCGTTAAAGTGACCGCGGAGGTGAGTATCGAAAGGGGCATCGGAATACATCTGGTGGGCCTTGCGGACGTGGCGGTGAAGGAGAGCCTCCTTCGCACCATAACCGCCCTGCAGGCGCTTGGATACCGGATTCCGGGGATGCGCATAGTCATCAACCTGGCTCCCGCAGACCTTCACAAGAACGGCAGCGGGTACGATATGCCCATAGCCGTGGGAATCATCGCAGCGTCCGAGCAGAAAGTGCTGCCGCTGCTGGGCCGTTACCTGCTGAGCGGCGAGTTGGGCCTGGACGGCAGCGTGAGGGAGATTCCTGGAGCGCTGGCATTCACGGAACTCGCAGAGAAAGACGACTTTGACGGAGTCGTGCTGCCGCTGTCCTCCGCGCTGGAGGCAATAGAACTGCGGCGCAAAAAGGTGTACGGCGTTCGGACGCTTCAGGACGTGGTGCGGATACTGGAAGGAATCGAGGACTGCTCGGACCTGCTGGTGTGGAATACGGACGAGTGCCGGCTTGCGCTGAATCCGGCGCAAGAAAGCGGAGGCGCGCCGGTGATGGATTTTGCCGATATCGTGGGGCAGGAGGGCGCCAAGCGGGGGATGGAGATAGCGGCCGCAGGCGGGCACAATATCATAATGGTTGGGTCTCCTGGTTCCGGGAAGAGCTCGCTTGCCAAAGCCCTTGCCGGCATACTGCCTCCGATGACCAGGGAAGAGAGCCTGGAAACGTCGAAGATATTCAGCATTGCCGGCAAGGGGCGGCTGCGCTACGGCCTTATGAACCAGAGACCCTTTCGCTCGCCCCATTATTCGGCCTCTCTGGCCGCAATAGTGGGCGGGGGAGCGGGAGACGGCATCATCCCCGGGGAAATCAGCCTGGCGCAGAACGGGGTGCTCTTTCTGGACGAGATGAGCCTTATGCCACGCAGCGTGCTGGAGGCCCTCCGCGGTCCGATAGAAGACCGTAAGGTGGTGATCTCCAGGCTCAAGGCAAAGGTTGAGTATCCGGCGTCGTTCATGCTTGTCGCCGCCTCTAATCCCTGTCCTTGCGGCTACTACGGAGTGGGCGACAGGTGCACCTGCACGCCGTCGCAGCGGCTCGGGTACCTCTCCCGGCTCAGCGGTCCAATAATGGACAGGATAGACCTGCAGGTAACGGTTTTTCCCGTGCCCGGAAGCAAGATACTGGGCGCGCCCAAGGCCGAGTCCAGCGCTGCCGTGGCGGCGCGGGTGCTCCGGGCGAGGGAAGTGCAGCAGAGGCGCTTCCGGGGTGCGGGCATACTCACCAATGCGGAGATGACCAATAAGCTTATCGAACGCTTCTGCCCGCTCGGCGAAGATTGCAGCAATACGCTCGTCAAGCTTATGGACCGTCTTGGACTGTCCATGCGCGCGTATTTCCGCATCATCCGTGTGGCAAGGACCATTGCAGACCTGGCCGGCTGCGAAGAAATAGAAGTGCCGCACATAACCGAGGCTGCCACATACAGATTTTTGGACAGGGCCGGGGTTGTGCGATAGTATTTTTTTGATATCTTTGCGCTGATGGACAAGTCTGTAAGGATAAGCGGCCTTGAGGGGCTTGAAACGGCGGCAAAGGAGTTTCTGCGGCAGCTCGGCGGGCGCAGCCTGGTGGCTTTCTACGCGCCTATGGGCGCTGGCAAAACCACGTTCATTACTGCCCTGTGCAAAGTGCTTGGCGTGCAGGAAGATGCGGTGAGCTCTCCCACTTTCGCCATTGTGAACGAGTATCGCACAGGCATCGGTGAGCCGCTGTATCATTTTGATTTCTACAGGATTGAGAATATCGCCGAGGCCCTGGACATAGGCATCTTCGAGTATTTCGACTCCGGTGCTCTCTGCCTTATGGAGTGGCCGGAAAACATAGAACCCCTGCTGCCGGAAGACACGCTAAAGGTAACCATTTCCGTAGAACCGGACGGTTCAAGGGTATTAAGCTGGACAGAATGAAAAAGATTCTCTTGTTTGCCGCTGCCGCGCTGGCTCTTGCCGCCTGCGGCAGAAAAGCCCCTCTTGTGGGCATTTCCTGCTCCCAGTACGACTGGCAGTATAACCTCTTGCGCGTCACGTATACCGGCGCCATCGCCAAGGCCGGCGGCATTCCCGTTATCCTTCCCACAGTTAGTTCCGATGAGCAGGCAGAACAACTCCTTGGCAAGCTGGACGGAATAGTCTTCTCCGGGGGAGAGGACGTCAGTCCGGCCTGGTACGGAGAGAGTGTCCTTAACGCCACCGTAGAGGTGGACACGCTTCGCGACGTCTCAGACAGCCTCCTGGTGCGTGCCGCCGTCCGCAGCGGCAAACCCATCCTCGCGATCTGCCGTGGCTCCCAGCTGCTCAACGTCCTGCTGGGCGGGTCCCTGTATCAGGACATCCCTTCACAGCTGCCGGATAATATCGGTCACGGCGGAGCAACGCACAGAATAGGACTTGTCAGTGATGGCTTCCTGGCCAAGTTGTTCGGCCCGGACTCGCTGACTGTCAATTCCTTCCACCATCAGGCCGTAAAAGACCAGGCCCCCGGAA
>JAGCCD010000199.1 GCA_017651785.1 Bacteroidales bacterium | reverse complement strand
GGAGCTCTCCTACAGCATCGACCAGAATCCCTGGTTTGTGCGCGAGGGCGCGGTAATACCGCTGGCGCCGCAGGACATCCAGAACCTGCAGTATCCCACAAACGAGCTGCGGCTGATGATAGTACCGGGCAAAAGTTCCTGTACCATAGAGCATTACGAGGACGATGGCATCTCCCAGGCCTACGGCAGCGAGTATGCACTCACCACCGTGACCAAACGCTGCTCGGGCAAGAAGACCATTGTAGAGATAGGCGCACGCAAGGGTTCTTACGACGGAGCTCCCTCAACCCGCGCCATAAGCATAGTGATGGAGGGCGTCAGCGGCGCCACAGCCTCGCTCAACGGCGCGGCGCTGCCAGCGTCCGCCATATGCACGGGCGGCGGCAGGACCGTCATCTCGCTGGGAGAGCATCCGGTGGGCGAACCTTTAAGGGTTGAGATTGTGAAATAATTGCTATCTTTGCCGGCGATGAACGACAAGCGTCATACATACATACGCCCTCAGGCAGAAAACTGCCTTGAGGGCGCATATGTGGGCTGTGCCGGCAACGAGCCGCTGCAGCCCGGGTCTCCCTGGCACATACAGGGAGAGGACGACGACCTTACCGTCTCCGAGATCTGGGACTTCTAAATATCCTGCAGCGCGTTTACAAGGCGCACCACATCCTTGGCCCTTCCCTCCAGACCATAGCCGGTAACTATGCGGTCTACCGTTATCCTGTCTTCCCACAGGCGCATTATCCTGTCGCCTGCGGAGGATTTGCGATAGCAGACGGTATCATCGGCACGCTTCTCCTGAACATAGCCGTGAGCGGTCATTACCCTGTCCAGCAGGGGTTTGGTTTCCTCATCCGGTCCGGGCACGATGACCTGTCTGCGGCAGTAACCGAAACGAGGATAGATGATTGCGAAGGCGGCGATGAGAAGGGCGATCTGCCACAGCGAGTCGTATCCGTTCACAAACACCTGGGAGATGTCGGACGGCACCACCTTGGCCGCCATAAGGATTGCGACCACCAGGATGAATATTATCGCGAGCCTGACAAAGTACTTGAGCGCGCGGACAAGGTACCTCATTTCTTTCTGGCGATGGCGCGTTTGGCGGCCTCTGCAAGTCCAGCGGCGTCGAAGCCCCAGGCGGCCATGAGCTCCTTGGGAGTGCCGGACGAGCCGAACTTGTCTGCGCCGTTCACGAATTCAAGCGGTGCGGGAGCAATTGCGGCGAGTGCGCTTGCAACGGCCTCACCAAGACCTCCGGCGGCATTGTGTTCCTCTGCCACAACCGCGCAGCCCGTCTTTGCCACAGACTCCGCTATAGTTTTGACATCCAGGGGTTTAACAGTTGCCACGTTGAGCACCTCGGCGCTTATGCCCTCGGCCTCCAGGGCCTCGGCGGCCTGCAGCGCCTCCCAAACGAGGTGGCCGCAAGCAACGATGGTTACGTCCGTACCCTCATTCATATTGTAGGTCTTGCCAATCTCGAACGGCGCATCCGGATCCGTGAAATTGGGAACCGCCGGGCGGCCGAACCTCAGGTAAACCGGGCCTTCCCATTCCGCCGCCGCCACAGTGGCATTCTTGGTCTGATTGTAGTCGCACGGCACAACCACCGCCATACCGGGAAGGGCACGCATAAGGGCCATATCTTCCATTGTCTGGTGGGTGGCGCCGTCCTCGCCCAGCGTTATACCGGCGTGGGACGATGCAATCTTTACGTTGGTATGGCCGTAAGCCACCTCCTGGCGCAGCTGGTCGTAAACGCGGCCCGTCACGAACTCGGCGAATGAGCCAATAAACGGAATCTTGCCCGTGATTGCCAGCCCCGCCGCCGCGCCAACCATGTTGGCCTCGGCAATGCCGCACTGGATGAACCTCTCAGGGAATTCCGCTGCAAAGGCATCCATCTTGAGCGAACCCTTAAGGTCCGCAGTCATTGCAAGCACCCTTGAGTCCTTGCGCCCGGCCTCTACGAGCCCCGCTCCAAAGCCGCTTCGGGTATCTACCTTACCCTGGTCTGTGTATTTTTTCATGTTGCTTATGCTAGTAATCTCCTATAGTTTCGTCGAGTTGGGCGAGAGCCTGTTCGCACTGGTCGGGGGAAGGGGCTTTGCCGTGCCATTTGTGGGTGCCGGCCATGAAGTCTACGCCGTGGCCCATTTCTGTGTGGAAGAGGATCATCTTGGGTTTGCCGTTGGGTGCGTGGGCGAGCTCAAATGCCTGGATTATAGACTCATAGTCGTGGCCGTCTGCCTCTATGACTTCCCAGCCGAAGGCGGTCCATTTGTCACGCAGGTCGCCTACTCCGCCCACACTCTCTACGGGGCCGTCTATCTGCTGGCCGTTCCAGTCAGTGAAGGCGACCAGGTTGTCCAGCTTGTGATGGGCAGCCCACATGCCGGCTTCCCAGATCTGGCCTTCCTCGCTCTCGCCGTCGCCAAGGAGGCAGAAGACGCGCTCCGGGTCACCGTCCATCTTCTTGCCCAAAGCTATGCCGGCAGCGCAGGAAAGGCCCTGGCCAAGGGATCCTGAAGGCTGGTGCACGCCGGGCAGGTTGTCTGACACGCAGGGATGGCCCTGAAGGCGCGAGCCGAAGCGGCGCAGCGTGCCAAGTTCTGCCGGAGGGAAGTAGCCTGCGCGGGCAAGGACGGCGTAATACACCGGCGCCAGGTGGCCTGCGGAAATTATGAAGGCGTCCTGTCCCTTGGCATCCCTGCGCCAGGTGGCGGGATCCTGCTTCATCTCATGGAAAAAGAGTGTTGTCATCACGTCCGTGATGCCGAGAGAGCCGCCAGGATGTCCGGACTTGGCGGTAGTGACCATTCGGACAATGTCTCTGCGTACCTGGGAGGCAATTCTGCCCAATTCTTGGATGTCTGCCATATAATATGAGTTTTTAGTGTCAATTCCCAAAGATAGCAATTTTTCTTCAAACCAAAGGGCGCACCGCTGCTGTGCGGTACGCCCTCATACATCTTCTTTATTCAATTCCTGTTATTCTGCAACGGGACGGACGGAGAAGCCGCGGCAGCGGAGGACTTTGTCCAGGCGCGGGCTATCCCAAGAATAGTAGAACAACATAGCCATGGCGCGGCTTGAGTCGCTCGTGCAGAGCGACGACGACCAATAGCCCGCTTCGTCGCCGCGATTCCAGGTGGTATAAGAACCAGCCATGTAGCCAGCGCAGGGAAGGTCTCCCTGACATTTGGGGAAGGTCACCGTACTATTTGGGGAAGGTCCAATTTCAAAGCCTAGACCGTCCCCACTCTTTATGGCACCCAGCGCCCTGGAAGGCATTTTTGCTGGGGAAGGTCCCGCCACGCTTTTCGGACCTTCCCCGTTTGCACCTTTCACCTTCCCCACTTGATCCAACGACCTTCACCATTTGCACCTTTCACCTTCCCCACTTGATCCAACAACCTTCACCATTTCACCCTTCACCTTCCCCACTTGGACACTTCACCTTCCTCAGAAATAGC
>JAGCCD010000198.1 GCA_017651785.1 Bacteroidales bacterium | reverse complement strand
GGCGCAACACCCCTGCTCACCACCCTTTTCATGTGGCTCGGCACCATCCCCGCCTTCATATTCATGCCGCTGGTTCCCGCCATCAAGCGTAAAATCGGCAAGAAGGGAATGTTCTACCTCTTCCTGGGCGTCGCCATCCTTGGTATGGCGATGATGTACACGTTCGTGTCCATCCCCGCCACAAAGAGCAACTTCGTGCTGCTGTGCATCGCCCAGTTCGTAAAGTCCACCGGCATCATCACCGCGACGGGCTATATGTGGGCCCTTGTTCCCGAGGTCATCGCATACGGCGAATACACCACCGGCAAGCGCATCGCGGGCATAGTGAACGCCCTCACCGGCATATTCTTCAAGGCCGGCATGGCGCTCGGTGGCGTGGTTCCCGGCCTGGTGCTGTCGCTCGTGGGCTTCAACGCCGAGTCCGCCACCCAGACGCCGCTCGCCCTGCAGGGCATCCTGTGGCTCGTGTGCGTCATCCCCGCAATACTCCTTCTCCTCGCCATCTGGATCATCTCCAAATACGAGCTTTCAGATGAGCGTATGGACCAGATCAACCGTGAAATAGAATCAAGAGCATAATGAAAAAGACCGTCCTCCTGCTTTCCGTCCTGCTGCTTGCCGCCTGTGCGCCCAAAGAGCGGACGCTTAAAGACGTTTTCGAGGGTAAATTCATCCTCGGCGCCGCCGTGAACGCCGCCCAGATAAACGGTACCGACGCGCGCGGAGATTCCGTGCTGGTAAAGCACTTCGGCGCAATTGAACCGGAAAACTGCATGAAGAGCGCGGAGATAATGCCCTCCTTCGGCCAATACGACTGGACCATGGCAGACAAGTACGTAGACTTCGGACAGAAGAACGGGCTTGACGTCTACGGCCACTGCCTCATCTGGCATTCCCAGTGCACTCCTGACTTCTGCTACGACGCAGACGGCAACCTCGTTTCCGCCGACGAGCTCAAGGAGCGCATGAAGCAGCACATCACAACTGTAGTCACCCGCTACAAGGGCCGCATCAAGGGCTGGGACGTGGTGAACGAGGCCATCCTTGAGGACGGTTCCTACAGGCAGAGCCCCTTCTGGCAGATCCTGGGAGAGGATTTCATCCCCTGGGCCTTCAAGTGCGCACAGGAGGCCGACCCTTCCTGCGAGCTGTACTACAACGACTACTCCATGCACGAGCCCAAAAAGCTTGACACCGTAATCCGGATGGTCAAGAACATCCAGGCGCAGGGCATCCGCATAGACGCAGTGGGCTTCCAGGGCCACATAGGAATGGATTATCCCGACCTTGACCTGTACGAGCGCCACATCCGCCGGGTAAAGGAAGAGACCGGCATCGACGTCTGCATAACCGAGCTGGACATGAGCATCCTTCCCTCCGTAACCCAGAGCGCGGACGTCTCCGGAATCAACTTCTTCGAGGCGATGATGAATCCCGAGAGGCGTGAGGAACTCCTTGCGATAGTGGATCCCTACAGGGGCAATTATCCCGAAGAAGTCTACGCCGCCTGGAACGACCGCATGGGCAGGTTCCTGGATATGTTCCTCCGCAACTCCGACGTAATCCGCCGCATAAACCTCTGGGGCGTAAGCGATTACGACAGCTGGAAGAACGGCTGGCCCATCCCCGGCAGGCAGGACGCCCCCCTCTGGGTAGACCGCAACTACGAACTCAAGCCTTTCCTTAAAGCATACATCAATGAATAAGAGATACCTTTTCCCGGCCGACTATATGGCCGACCCGTCCGTCCACGTATTCGACGGCAAGCTCTATATCTATCCTTCCCACGACTGGGAGAGCGGCGTGCCCGAGGACGACTTCGGCAGCCACTTCGATATGAAAGACTACCACGTGCTGTCCCTTGAGGGCCCCGACCCCATGTCCTCCCCCGTCAAGGACCACGGCGTAATCCTGGACATCAAGGACGTCCCCTGGGCCGGCCGCCAGCTGTGGGACTGCGACGTAGCCCGCAAGAACGGAAAATACTACCTGTACTTCCCCGCCAAGGACAAGACCGACATCTTCCGCTTCGGCGTGGCGGTGGCAGACAGCCCCGAGGGCCCGTTCATCCCCCAGCCCGCCACGATGATGGGCAGCTATTCCATAGACGTTTGCGTCCTTGAAGACAACGGCCGCCACTACTTCTACTTCGGCGGAATCTGGGGCGGACAGCTCCAGCGCTACAGGGACAACAAGGCGCTGGACACCGGCAGCACGTTCCCCGCCGACGACGAGCCCGCCATCCCGCCCCGCGTAGCGATGCTGCGTGACGATATGCTGGAATTTGCCGAGTCTCCGCGCCCCGTGGTGATTCTGGACAAGGACGGCACTCCCCTTAAGACCTCAGACAATACCCGGCGCTTCTTCGAGGCAAGCTGGGTACACAAGTATAACGGAAAATACTATTTCAGCTACTCTACCGGAGACACCCACAGACTGTGCTACGCCATTGGCGACAATCCATACGGACCGTTTGTGTATCAAGGAGTTATCTTAACTCCCGTGGTTGGTTGGACAACTCACCATTCCATCGTGGAATACGGCGGCAAGTGGTGGCTCTTCCACCACGACAGCGTCCCTTCCGGCGGAAGGACCTGGCTCAGAAGCCTGAAAGTATGTGAACTGCAATATAACCCGGACGGAACTATAAAAACGATCGAGGGCCTGGATGAGGGGTAATTTCTTATTGGTTGTGTGCTCGCTTCTCCCTTTGCTTTCCTGCAACGGGAGAAGCAGCCTTTTATGGCTGGACGCAGATATCCCCCTGGACGGCGAACCGGCCTACACATACCGCATCCTCGACCATTGGGACAACCTTGACGACACCGTAGAACGGGGCTATGCCGGCCCGTCCATCTGGGAATGGACCTCGGGAGCGCTGCCCTCTGAACGCATCTCCACCTACGGAGCCCTGAACGCAAAGCTCGGCATCAACGGAATAGTCCTCAACAACGTAAACGCATCGCCAGTCATTCTGGACGACTGGCACCTGGCGCGCGTGGGCGCCATATCAGATATACTCCGCCCCTACGGGATCCGGGTCTACCTGTCGGTGAATTTCGCTTCTCCCTCTGCCTTGGGAGGCTTGCCGACGGCAGACCCTCTTGATCCCGCAGTTGCGGCGTGGTGGAAAGAAAAAGTGGACCGGATCTACGCCCTTGTTCCCGACTTCGGCGGATTCCTGGTTAAAGCATCCAGCGAGGGGCAGCCGGGGCCGCAGGACTATGGCCGCTCGCACGCGGACGGGGCTAATATGCTTGCCGACGCCCTGGCGCCGCACGGCGGCATCCTGATGTGGCGCGCCTTCGTCTACTCAGCAAACGGGCAGGACCGGGCACGTCAGGCGTACGACGAATTCGTGCCGCTCGATGGCCAGTTCCGCAGAAACGTGAGCATTCAGGTAAAGAACGGCCCGGTAGACTTCCAGCCGCGCGAGCCCTTCAGCCCGCTGTTCGGCGCAATGAGGCGCACGTCCGTCACTCCGGAGCTGCAAATTACGATGGAATACCTCGGGCAGGCGTCGAGCCTGGTCTTCCTTGCGCCGATGTGGGAGGAATGCCTGAAGGCCGATACCTACCGCGACGGAGCGGGCTCGACGGTGGCCGCCGTTACTTCATCGTCCGCCCTCTCTGCAATTGCAGGCGTTGCCAATGTGGGACGCAGCCCCGAGTGGTGCGGCAACCTCTTCAATCAGGCCAACTGGTACGCCTTCGGGCGCCTTGCCTGGGACCCGTCGCTCACAAG
>JAGCCD010000028.1 GCA_017651785.1 Bacteroidales bacterium | reverse complement strand
CTCCATGGTTCCGGCCCCAGCATTTTTGATTTCCATTCGTCTATTGGTTCTTAGGGTATTATGTGGTTAGTATCTGAGGATGGGCGGCCGCGCGGCGGTGGTTTCGTCCGGACGGCCGATGGGGGTGTTGTGCGGCGCCGTGTGCAGGAGTTCCGGGTCTTCCGCAGCCTCACGGGCAATCTTCTTCATCACTTCTATGAAGGCGTCCAGGGTCTGGAGCGACTCGGTTTCCGTGGGCTCTATCATAAGGGCCTGGTGGAATAGAAGCGGGAAGTAGATGGTGGGTGCATGGAAGCCGTAGTCGAGCAGACGCTTTGCAACGTCAAGCGTGGTGACGCCGTTGTCGGCCAGCAGGCCGTCGAATACGAATTCGTGCTTGCACACCGTGGGGATGGGCAGCTTGTAGCAGTCTTTGAGCGACTCCTTGATGTAGTTTGCCGCCAGGGTTGCCAGGAGGCCTGCCATCTTGACGTTCTCTTTGCCCAGCATAAGGATATATGCGCAGGCGCGTACGATGACGCCGAAGTTGCCGTGGAAGCCGCTCACCCTGGGCTTTTCCAGCAGAGGGACGAGCTTTTCACCTACTCCCACGGGACCGCTGCCGGGACCGCCGCCGCCGTGAGGCGTGCTGAAGGTCTTGTGCAGGTTGAGGTGCATTACGTCGAAGCCCATGTCTCCCGGACGCACTACGCCAAGGAGCGGATTCATGTTGGCGCCGTCGTAGTATAGGAGGCCGCCGCACTCGTGGACCAGACGGGCAATCTCTTTGATGTCGCGCTCGAACAGGCCGAGGGTGTTGGGGTTGGTCATCATTATGCCGGCGATGTCGGGACCAAGCAGGGGCTTGAGGTCTTCTACGTCTACAAGGCCGTCGGGACGGGACTTGACCACCACTATATCGAAGCCGCAGACGGCGGCGCTGGCGGGATTGGTGCCGTGCGCGCTGTCCGGTACTATGACCTTGGTGCGGGCAGTGTCTCCCCTGCTCATATGGTATTCCTTTATGAGCATTAGGCCGGTGAGCTCTCCGTGGGCGCCGGCGCAAGGGAGGAAGGTGAAATGCTTCATGCCGGTAATCTCCGCAAGGGCCTTGTCCATAAAGGACAGCACCTCGCGGGCGCCCTGTACGGTGCATTCCGGCTGCAGGGGGTGGAGACCGTCGAACTGGGGCACAACCTGCTCGTTCACCTTGGGATTGTACTTCATTGTGCAGGAACCGAGCGGATAGAAGCCGGTATCAACGCCGAAGTTCATCTGGCTGAGGTTGGTGTAGTGACGGACCACATCGGGCTCGCTGAGTTCGGGAAGATTGAGTTCGCTCTCCCTCCATACTCCGCCGGGAGTAAACTCGTGCTTTGCCTGAGGCAGCGAGAAAGCGGAACGACCTTTCTGCGAAAGCTCGAAGACTAATTTGTCGTAGTATCTCATAGCTCTGCCTCCTTTACTGCCGCTACCAGGCGGTCTATTTCTTCCACGGTCCTGCGCTCTGTGGCACAGAAGCTTACGTATCCCGACTCATCCTGGATGGCGCCGAAGAAGCCGGCGTCCAGCAGGGTCTTCTGCAGTTTCTGAACGTCGCACAGAGGCTTGAGGGCGAATTCCTTGAGGAAGGGCAAGCCCTCGAACGGGTCTTCAAAGAGGCCGGTTGCCAGCAGCTGCTCCTTCAGATAATGGGAGCGCTCGTAGCATACGGCGTTGAGCCGGCGCATGCCCTCGGGCCCCATCAGGGACAGATATACGGTGCACCACAGAGCCATAAGGGACTCGTTGGAGCAGATGTTGGACGTTGCCTTTTCCCTGCGGATGTGCTGCTCGCGGGCCTGGAGGGTGAGCACGAAGGCGCGGCGGCCCTGTGCGTCCTGCGTCTGGCCTACGATGCGGCCGGGGAGCTTGCGCATCCACTTCTCCTGGCAGGCCATGAAGCCCACGTAGGGGCCGCCGAAGCCCAGGGGAATGCCCAGGCTCTGGCCGTCTCCCACGGCGATGTCTGCGCCCCACTCTGCCGGAGTCTTTACCACGGCGAGGGCGGAAGGATCGCAGTACATTGCCAGCAGGCCGCCCATCTCGTGAACCAGGTCTGCAAGGCCGCGGTAGTTGCGGACTATACCGTAACGGTCTATGGAAGGGACGATTACGCCTGCAAGGTCAAGCGTGCCCTCTGCTACGGCCTCCGTTACCTGGTCTGTAATGACGAGGTTGATGCCACCGTAACGGGCATATGTCTTGAGAACCTCGAGCACGTGAGGAAGCAGCAGCGACGACGCAACTACGGTGTTGCGCTTGCGTGTGCTGGCTACGCACATTCTCATTGCCTCTGCGGCGGCGGTGGGGCCGTCGTACATAGAGGCGTTTGAGACGTCCATGCCGGTGAGGTTGCATATCATGCTCTGCCACTCGAAGATGTAGCGCAGGGTGCCCTGCGAGATTTCGCACTGATAGGGCGTGTATGCGGTAAGGAATTCGGAACGGGAAGTGATGTAGGGTATGACCGAGGGGGTGTAGTGATCGTACGCACCGGCGCCGGCGAAGACGGTAAGATTCACGTCCTTTGCGGCAAGCGCGGCGAACCAGCGGCGGACCTCGTCTTCCGTCATTGCGGCGGGAAGGTCGTAGTCTGCACTGTGTACGAATTCCCCGGGGACGTCTGAATAGAGGTCTCCGAGGGATTTCACGCCCACACGGTCAAGCATCACCTTAATATCCCCGGGTGTGTGAGGAAAATAGGCGAATGTGCTCATGTGGTTATTTGGCTATTTCTGAGTAGGCTTCGGGGCTGAGCAGGGAGTCCAGCTGCGCGGCGTCGCTCATTCGGACCTTGATGATCCAGGCGCCGTACGGGTCTTCGTTCACTTTCTCGGGAGCGTCCTCCAGCTCTGAGTTTACGGCCTCTATGGTGCCGCTCACGGGGCAGTAGAGCTCGCTGGAGGCCTTGACGCTCTCCAGTGCGCCGAATTCTTCTCCGGCCTCTATTTCGTCGCCCTCTGCGGGGAGGTCTACGTAGGTGATGTCGCCCATCTCCGCCTGCGCGAAGTCTGATACGCCGATAACTGCGAGGTCTCCCTCGACTTTTACCCATTCATGTGACTCGCTGTAAAGGAGTCCTTCGATGATTCTGCTCATTTCTTATAATTGGTCTTGTAAAAACGTTTCTTGACTACTGTGCAAGGGAATACTTTCTTGCGGATGCGGACGAAGAGGGGCGTGCCAAGGGCGGCGTGGGCCGCGTCTACAAGGGCGAACGCTATGCTCTTGTCCAGCGAAATGGAATGATAGCCGGTGGTGACAACGCCTACCTGGGTGCCGTCTTCTGTCTCTACGGGATAGCCGGCGCGGGGGATGGCGGAATCTTCAAGTTCCAGGCCTACGACCTTGCGGGGAGCGCCCTCTGCCTTTTGCTTTGCAAGGGCCTCCTTGCCTATGAATTCAGGCTTGTCCAGCTTGCAGAACATTGAGAAGCCGGCCATTACGGGGCTGATTTCAGGGCTGAGCTCGTCTCCGTACAGAGGCAGGCCGGCCTCGAAACGAAGGGTGTCGCGGCAGCCGAGGCCGCAGGGCTGGACGCCGTCTTCCATAAGGGCGGCCCAGAGGTCTTTTATTACGTCCGGAGAGGCATAGATCTCGAAGCCGTCTTCTCCTGTGTATCCGGTGCGGCTTACGATTACGCGGCCGCCTTCCTCGTCTTCAAGGGCGCAGAAGGTGTAGAATTCTACGTCCCGCAGCTCTTCTACGCCCATCAGGCGCACGACTGCGTCTTCTGCTCCGGGACCCTGGACGGCTATCTGGCCCCAGGACTCGGAGTCGTTGAAGACCTCTACCTGGAAGTCCCCGGTCTGGGCGAGGATCCACTCATAGTCTTTGTCTATGTTGGCGGCGTTTACTACCAGCAGGAAGCCGCTTTCGAACTCCTTGTAGACAAGAAGGTCGTCTACGGTTCCGCCGTCGGGGTAGCACATCATGCCGTACACGATATGGCCGGGCTCGAGCTCGCGGACGTCTCCCGTGAAGATGTGGTTTACGAAGGCAGCGGCGTCGGGACCGTCTACGACTATTTCTCCCATATGGGATACGTCAAAGACGCCCACGGCGTGGCGTACTGCATTGTGTTCCTGGATTATGCCATCGTACTGGATGGGCATGTCGAAGCCTGCGAAGGGGCTCATCTTGGCCCCGAGGGCGATATGCTCGTCGTGCAGGCAGGTGGTTTTTAATTCCTGGTCCATTATGTCTTGGTTAGCGGACTCAAATATAATTCTTTTAAGCCGCTTTTCCAAGAAAAACTACTGGATGGTCTTGAGGTCTTTTTTGAGGATCATCCGGGGATCCATCATGGACACTTTCTCGAAAAGCTTAATGCGGTAGAGTAGAGACAGATACACTTTGTCCTCGTGCTTTCCCTTGCGCCACCATTTGTAAAAGCCCACGGGATCGTTCTCGTACGGGATGCGGGCAACGACGCCTGTTCCGTAGCCGGGATAGTCTATCATAAGATTGAGGCCCATGAAGCGGCGGTAGTACTCGGGATCTGCCCTTCTGAGTTTGCTCACCAGAGGAGTGAGGACCTCGTAGTTGTCTACCTGCATGACCTTCTCCTTTACTATCATCTGATGGATGCGTACGGGGTCTGCATTAAGCCAGGCGCCTACCTTCATAGTGACCGGACCCTCGGGAGTCTCGAGAGTGAGGGGATCCATGGAGTAATAGACTTTCTCCGGGTCCAGAGGGAACAGTTCTTCTTCGGTCATTGTTGATTCTAAGGCGCTACAATCGACAAAATTATAGAATTTTTTTTAATTTTGGAAACGAAATGTCCACAATTCTGCATTTGAGCGCGCTCTACGCGGAGGAAGGATGGTCTCCCTCCGGCTCGGTTCCGGTAGATTTAACCGGCATCGAGGGAACGAGCTGCTACTGCTCCCCGGAGGCTGAAGAAGAACTCAGAAAACGCCTCTCCGCCCTTCCGCAAAAAGGGGTTTTCTGGATCGACACCGGTGATTATCACTATGTTAGCAAACTTCGGATGGAGCTTCTGGAAGAGCCGTTCGCGCTTGCTCTGCTGGACAATCATCCCGACGACCAGGCAGACGCCTTCGGCTCAGGCCTCCTGAGCTGCGGCGGATGGGTCCAGGCCGCAAGGGACGGTCTGCCCATGCTGAAAAAAGACTATTTGAACACCGCAGACATCCCTTCCGGGCTGCCGGTTTTCCTTTCAATAGACCTTGACGTCCTCTCCCCCGCCTTTGCCCGCACAGACTGGGACCAGGGGCGGATGACCCTGGACGAGCTGCTCGCCGCCACCCGCCGCATAGCCGCAGAACACCGCGTCCTGGGCATTGACGTCTGCGGGGGCATTACCGCCGCCAAAGGCGCAACGGCGGAAGACCGCCGCATCAATACCGGGACGCGGGCCGTGCTGGAAGGTCTCCTTGCAGACCTTATCTCAATTTGAAGTCACATTAAAAGTTGCCGAATAGGTGTACAGCGATTCGTATGACTCGCCGGACACCGCATTCGTCATTGCCGGCCTGAACAGGAACGACCTCGGAGGCTGCGCAGCAGAGCCGTAGGTGCCGTATAGCATCGTTACGCTCACCGCATACCTGCTCGGGAAAAGGATGCTGTAATGCTCCGGATCCTGCGCCGCCGTGCCGTACGCATTGGCAGGGCTGCTGCCGTCTACGATGAACGGCGCAGAGCTGTTGAATGTTACGGTATGGTTACTTGCCGATCCGGCATTCGTACCGGCAGACCCAAGTGAACGTGAAGACCCGAAGGGGTCGCACACGCAAAGCTCCGCCGTATCGGACCCGGCGCCTGTATTGCTGAAGTTGACGGTGGCCGTAAGCCTCTCTATGGGCACGTTGCCGCCGGAGAAATCGTAGTTCTCCCCTATTGTCAAACCCCTGTTGGACAGGCGTACAAGCCTGCAGGTGTATGTCTGATAGCCTATTCCGGAATCTTCCAGCTCCACCGCCACGTTCCCCTGCGTAGAGGAAGAGGTCCAGCGGCGGCCGGCATAGTTTCCCTGGCAGTTGCGGGTGAGCGTGAAGGCAAGGGAGCTGGCGAAAAGCTCCGGATCGAATTCGGAGTACTCAATCTTTGTTCCGTCGTTGCGGTAGAAGAACGGTCCGATGTCAACCGGACTGCCATCCATAGGGAGCACGATCTGGTCTGACGGGAACGCCAGCTGCGGAGACAGCACAGCCACCCTTGGATGGGTTATCACCACTCCGTCCAGCATAAGGTCCATGGCGTCGTAGCCCGCAAAGTGGCCGGAGAGCACCCAGTTGCCGCCTGAACCTTCTGCCGTGAGGCAGGGGTTGTTGGGCAGCACCACCACACGCCCCTCAAGGCTGCGGCCGCTGGGGTCACGGAGCAGGAACGGCTTTTTCTGACCCACGTAAAGCTCTCCGTCCCAGTCAATTATCTCTATGAGCCTGGACGGATCCGGATTGCCCCTCACCCTGCAGCTCGTGCTTATCGCGCCGTCCCAGGTAACGGCAGTTATGGTCACCGTCTTGCGGGCGGTTATGTCGGCCCTGGGCTTGATGGTGAATCCGGACTCGCCGGGGATGAAGTCAAAGAAAGCGGTGTCTCCGGAAATGGTGTACCTGTAGTCTCCGTCGGCATAGGACAGGTTGGTGTTCAGAGTAACGGTTCCCTGCGCCGGCGCCTCTACGCTCACGGAGGTCTCTGTAAACTTCAGCCGGCGCCTGTCGTCCAGGTTGCTCTCTATTTTCCAGTCGCTGCGCAAGCACCCTTTGTCGCTCATTTTCAGGCAGATATTGTAGCGGCAGTTGCGTGCTACGTCAAAATTGGAGACGGCGTCGCGCCCCAGGTAGAAGCGGGTGGTGAACGGCTCCCCCTTAAGGAATCCGGAGCGGTCCGTGTACACGCCCACTATCTCCAGATATGTGCAGAGCGACGGGTCGCCGCCCGCGGCGCTTACTGCGTCTGGAGTCTTGAGGTCGGGGTCCGTATTGCCGGCTAGCAGATTGCCCTGCATATTCTCCAGAAGGTAGAACGGGACGACCCACTCTCCTCCGCCGGAGGCATTTAGGTTAAGGATGTCCGCCGCAGTGGCGATATCACCGTCGCACACGTCCGGGGCCGCCGCCGCGGCGCCTTGCCCGAAGAACGGGCACACCCGGTTCATCTGTCTCACTTTCACAGAGTTGAACACTATGCCTCCGTGCTCGAGCCCAGAGGTGTCTATGCCCAGGTTGAGCCTGGCTGCTAGCCTCGTAAGCTGAATCTGCACAGGCTCGGCAGGATAAGTCACGGTGATGCTTTTAAGGCCCGCCATCGGGAGTCCCCCGCCCCAGGCTCCTATGCCGTCGCAGCTGTAGCGAAGGCCGGCAAGGGCGTCGAACGTCTGAGGCGCCTCGGAGGGGCTGCAGTTGGCAAACGCCGCCACGCGGTACTCGCGTCCCACACCCAGGGACACCTCCACCGTCTGGCTGTTGCCCGTGCATCCGCCCATAGACACCGTAAGCCCGGGGACCAGGACTCCGTCAAGGTAGAAATACAGTTCGAGGCTGCTTATCGCATCCTCAGGAGCGGAGATGCTGCTGCGCGTCCCCGCACCTATTTCAAGGCGCACTGCCGCCGTTCCGCCACCGCCTGCAGGAACCGGTTCCGCCACCGTGCAGGAGAGGAGCGCAAGAGCGGCGGCAATGCTTGTGACAATGTTTCTCATGTTGCTAAAAATCAATGCTGTACGACTCTCCCTGTTCCCATCCTGCAATCTGTATCATCGCGTCCCTCGCGCTCAGGTCCACCGTTATGGACAGATCGTCCAGGTCTTCCTTGTCGAAGCTGTAGCCGGACGCGGCGATGAGCTTGCCCACGGGAACCGTTCCTATGCTCCGGCCTTCCGTGACTATGTCCATCAGGAGGCTGTCGTCCGTTTGGCGCGGAAGCCTCAGGCTCCACATTCCCAGGCCTTCGCCCGGAACGCAGGCAAAGGCTCCCCTGCACGGGTCCAGATTCATAAGGTCGTAGCCGTTCACGCTGCCCCTCACCCTGGGCTCGCCACCCTCGGGCATACCCAGCACGAGGAGGTCGAGCCTTGCGAAGTTCTTGTGAAGCACTACGGTGCAGTCGTACTGTTCCCGGTCAAGGTCGGCCGGTTCCATACAGCTGTATACCTCGTCGCACTCGTGCAGGGAGCGTATGCCCAGCAGGCGTCCGCCTTCCGCGTCCATATCGGTAATCCCGGTGAACACGGTAAGGACGGACTCCCTGCGGGGAACGGTCATACGGCATCTGCCGCTTTCGAAGTCCTGGCGGGTCAGCATCCCCTGTTTGACCACGGAGCCGTCCTGGATCACGCTCACAATCACTCCGCCCTCGGTCCTGAGGGGCTCTGAGGGGCGTATGGACAGCTCACAGGGACACGCGCTGCGGTCTTCCTTGACGGAGCACGAACACAGAGAGAGCATCAGCGGAATCAAGCAGAGAATCCTGTCCATGGGTCATCAGAACACTTCGTTGTACATAATGTCGTCTTCCCAGTCAGACACCGTTACGGTGAAGGTGCAGTCCACCTCGGAACTCACCTCGGGGCCGTCCTGTTCGGGGCTCACGGAGCCGGGGCGCTTGAGGGTGAGGCCGCTGATGTGATAGACCTTATTGCGTTCGATTACAGGTGACAGGCCGCCGGCGTCCATATAGGCGGAGCCGGGAACGGTGATTGGATAATAGCAGGTGCGCCCGTTGTAGTCGCATTCCAGCACCAGACGGGTCATACGTGGAGCCCACGCATCAAGATTGTCCGTATCTTCCACCGTGGGGTTAGGATAGACGTAGAAGGTATGCGCGGTGTTGTAGCTGGAGCCTTCTGCAAGAGCTTCGTCCACATTGTCCAGAAGCAGTTCTCCAAGCTGGGCCGGCGTGGCGAGTTCGCCCATCTTGCATATCCAGTCCGTGGGCTGGGTGCCAGCACAGGCGTAGTCGCAGTCCGCCGCCACGTTGCTCATATAGATTCGCTTGATGGTGAGGGGGATGCCCGAGTAGTAAGTGTTTGTAAACGCGCGGGTTACCTTGTCCAGCACCACCTTTGCGGCAATGTGCTTGACAATCACCGTGACAGATGTGCTCCCGCTCACCTCGACGGACTTGCTGCCGCTCATTACGAGGGAATTCAGGGCGTTGTCTCCAAGCAGGGAGCGTTTGGTCACAAGGGCGTTTTCCGTGGTGATTCCGGCAAGCTCGGGTGCATTCACCAGCGCCCAGACGGATTTGCTTCCGGGTATGACGGAAAGGTCGATTACCGAGTCATAAGGAACCAGGCCGCTGGCCTTGTCCAGCGTTCCGTCCGAGTTGAACACGAACACCTGGACGGTATTTGCGGTAAGGTCCGCCGAGCTTCCGGGGGCCACCAGGGCTCGCGTGCCCGCAAGGCCTACGTCGACCTTCAGGGACACTGCTGACGGGGTTTGGGGCAAAGGAGAGATGTCCTTGCTGCAAGATGATACTATGGCTGCGCCTGCCAAGGCGACAAAATACAATGCTTTTTTCATGATTATTTCCTCCTACATTTCATAAACTACTTCTTCTTCCCTGCGGATAAACTCAAGGCGCGAGCAGAGCACGTCCACAGACGTACGCTCCGTGCCGTCAAAGCCGGTATAGTGCTGAATCTGCAACCGGCCCCACACGTGTACGGGGCGGCCTTTCTCCAAACGGTCCAGATTCTGCACCTGACGGCCCTCGAAGGCCGTTACGTTATGCCACGTGCTTTCTATCACCGGCGCGCCTTCCTTGTTCTTGTAGGCGCGGTTGGTGACCATGGTGAATTTTGACATGCGCCGCTCGCCTATCTGCTGCGTACGCACGCTGCCCACAATTCCGAGCAGCTCGATCCTGTTGATTTGTTCCATCAGTCTTTCATAATTGAAGTTTAAACCAGTGGGCCACCGGGCCGCAGAGGGCCGTCGTCCCGAGTGCAAAGGAAAGACATTGGACAGGAACGGCAATGGAGCGCCGGGCCGGGGCGGCGTCTTTTTTACGATTCTTTCTGAAAAAGGGGCCGGAAGAAAGAAATGCGCCCGCAATTCTTTAAGGCAAACGGAATTCTTGCTCCCGAAAGAAATGAGAGCACCCTAAAACATTCGCAGAAAGGCGTTTACGTTTTTTTCTGTTCCATTGCGTTACCGTGCTGCGAGGCGATATTTGCGCTATGTACAACTACGACCAAGACAACGACCCGATACCCCACTGCCTGGAATGCGGAGAAATCCTCTACGGCAGACCGGACAAGAAGTTCTGCAGTTCCGGATGCAGGAACGCCTGGCACTCGCACTTACGCACGGGCAAACGCCTCGCCCGCAGCCTCACGCTCAACGGGCTGGCGAAGAATTACAAGATACTGGAGGACCTCCTTAAACTAAAACAGTCAAGCTGCCCGTTGGACAGCCTGACTCAGTTGGGATTCGACCCGTGCCTGGTAACTCACCAGGCGGAGAAAATGGGGCGGCACATCGTGTACCGCTGCTTCGATCTGGCCTACAGCCAGAGCTCAGTCAAGATCTTCAACCTGCACAGGCTCTGAGGCGAGCTTGGCGACGGTCTCGTCGAACTCTTCCTCGGTGATCATCTTGCAGGTGCCGTTAAGGGTGGCGCCCACTTCTACCTGGAGCCTGCGGACGTGCAGATTGCCCTCTACGGTAGCTGAGCTCTTGAGGGACAGGAGGTTCTTCACGAATATGTCTCCCGTCACTTCGCCCCAGAGGTCGAGGTCGCTGCAGAAGAGGGAGCCTTCTATCCTGGCTTTCTCTCCCACCACGATGCGTCCGGAAGAGAACATCTTGCCGTTCACCGTACCGTCTACGCGGATGTCGGTCATGGAGCTGAATTCTCCCTGGATGCACGTGCCCTCTGATATGCGGCTTATGGCGTTTACGTCAAGCTGCTGGGGATCGGGTACTTTAGAGATTGTCATGGTTCAGTGGTATTATGCCAGGTCCTTGCCGTGGCAGTTCTTATATTTCTTGCCGCTGCCGCAGGGGCAGGGATCGTTGCGGCCCACCCTCTTGTCCACTTTCACGGGGGCGTTGGACTTCTGGTCACCGTTGGTGCTGAGGTCCTGATGGCGGGCGTTCATCTGGGACATGTCGGTGCGACGCTGCATCGCCCTCTGGGGAGGGGTGCTGCGGTCCTGCAGGGGCACGAAGGCCCTGAAGAGGAATGACAGCACATCCTGGTTGAGGGACTCGAGCATGTCGGAGAAGAGGTTGTAGCTCTCGAGCTTGTAGACCACGATGGGGTCTTTCTGCTCGTAGGTCGCGTTCTGGACGCTCTGCTTGAGGTCGTCCATCTCGCGGAGGTGCTCCTTCCAGTGTTCGTCTATCTGGTAGAGGATGATGTTCTTGCTGAGGGTTTTGGAAATTTCCTTGCCCTCTGTCTGGTAGGCCTTCTCAAGATTTACGGAGAGGTTGAGGGTCTTGCGACCGTCGGACACGGGGATTGCGATGTTCTGGTACAAGCTTCCCTGCTTCTCGTAAACCTCTTTCACGATGGGCCAGAGCTTTTCGTCAAGGGCGTCCATACGGCGGCGGTATGTGGCCTGCATCTCTGCGCAGATGCGGTCTACCATATCGTTCTTCCTGATGCGGGAGTACTCGTCCTCGTCCATCTCCAGATCTATGGAGAAGCGGGCCATAAGGCTCTCGCGGAAGTCCTGGAGGCCGAGATTCTCGTTGCGGTCGAAGAAAACGGAGGCGGAGTCTACCATCATGTTCTGGAGGTCTATCTCTACCTTCTCTCCGCTTATTGCGTTGCGGCGGCGGGAGTAGATTGCCTCACGCTGATAGTTCATCACGTCGTCGTATTCAAGGAGGCGCTTACGTATGCCGAAGTTGTTCTCCTCTACTTTCTTCTGGGCGTTCTCTATGGCGCCGGAGAGCATTTTGGCCTCAAGCGCCTCATT